>REEN01000093.1 GCA_007695015.1 Marinilabiliales bacterium | reverse complement strand
GTAACTATGCTGCCGTCAAACAGGTTCACTATCCTGTGGGCAAACTCCGAATCATGAAGAGAGTGAGTAACCATTACTATGGTGGTCCCCTCCCTGTTCAGCTCGGTAAGCAGGTTCATCACCTCAAGTCCGTTCTTTGAATCAAGATTACCGGTTGGCTCATCGGCCAGGATCAGCTTCGGGTTTGCGACCACTGCCCGGGCTATTGCAACCCTCTGCTGCTGTCCGCCGCTCAGCTGCTGCGGATAATGGTTGCGCCGGTGACTTATCTTCATGCGCTCCAGCACGCTGTTCACCATCTCTTTTCTCTTGCGGGCGTTGATCCTCATGTACACCAGCGGCAGCTCTACATTATCCTGCACATTGATCTCATCGATCAGGTTAAAGCTCTGGAAAACAAATCCGATACTCCCTTTCCTCAGGTCTGTCCGCCGCCCTTCACTCAGCCGGCCCACCTCTGTGCCGTCAAAAAAATACTCTCCGGCAGTAGGATTATCGAGCATACCCAGGATATTGAGAAGCGTTGATTTACCGCAGCCCGAGGGCCCCATTACGGCAACAAATTCACCCTGCTCCACCAAAAGGTTCACCTGGTTCAGGGCAAGGGTTTCCACCTCATCGGTGCGAAAGATCTTGTCAAGGTTAACAGTTTTTATCATATTACAGGTTATTAGTTAGTTTTCCATTTAAACTGCCTAAATTCCGGCAGCTGGCTTTATCATGGCGGTTCGCTATATTCCGGCTGTTCACTTTATCCCGGCAGTTCACTTTATCCCGGGTGTTCGCTTTATCCCGGGTGTTCGCTTTATCCCGGCAGCCGGCTACATTACGGTTCCGGGCCCGGCAGCCTGTTTCTGATACATATCACCAATAGTATGCCACAACAGACAACAACCTGCTTGAAAGCTTTTTAAGATTTCAGCCCAGCATCAGGTGTAAAATATTTTAACACAGCGGTGACAAATTTTTTGACACTTAATTGCAATTGATAGAGGGTTATGCTACCAATGGGTTATCATGGGTAGGCATGCACGTGTTATGCAACTGATGGAGGGTGCTGTGTAAAATTACAGATCAAATTCTTTATTGAAAACCGGGTTGCTGGAAAGTTGTCTTCTACTATGATGTACTGTTATAATATCTATTTGATTATCTGACACTATCCGATAAATGATTCTATAATTTCCCTGGATAATTTCCCTGATCTTATCGTTATTAATTTCCGGTACAATTCTCCCAAATTTGTTTTGTTTTTCCAGTATCCTGGTTATGTCAAAAAATCTCTTTACTTGTATTTTGGCATATTTAACCGAATCTTTGGATATAAATTCAGCGATATTTTCAATGTCATCAACTGCCTGATCAGTCCATCTTACTTTATCCATTTTTTAAGCTTTTTTTTAGCCTCTTTAGTGGATTGGGTCTGACCAGTTTCTGATTGCTCTATCCCCGTTTCAATCTTATGGAGCAGAATTACCCTGTCTATCAAATCATCAATTGGAAATTTATCAGGTAAATCCTGAATGCTCTGAATTAATTTATCTTTTGTAATCATTATTGTAATTTTTTATAAAAATACAAAATTAACACCAGCTATATAAACTCAATTACTAGTTTAACGGAAAATGAGTAATAACCTTTTTCTTTTGACACTTCTTATATGACTTTTTCGATCTTATTAAAAGAAAGCACCGTCAAGCCGGTAACCAGTAAAGAATCCGTCGGCTTTTTGGTTACAATTAATAAAAATTCAGTCGCCCTTTTTGGTTTCGATCAGTATCACCGAGGTTATTCCCTCTATACTGTAATTGTAAATTTTGCTATGATCTTTAATTGCTTCAGGCCTTCTAATTACACTGATACTTATTATATCTGAGGGTTTCAGCATATATGGGCTGAATATTTCTGCTATCTCCCCGTCGATAACATACAGTATAGATTCAGCAACAGCCGGAACTATGCTTCTTCCTGTATCTATGGTGTCTGTTTCGGGTGGACTTATTCTTGCACTATCCCTGGTGTCTGTTTCGGGTAGATGAGCTTCTGCTTCCGTAACAGATACATATATGTATGCAGGTTCGGCAAATGCATACATAATAAGTGCAATTACCGGAATAATTGCAAGAAATCTCAGTTTTCTGAGTGGCGGAACAATCAGCTGTTTCATCATTTCAAATCTTTTTTTGTTAACAGATTGACTAAATGAGCTTGAAAGGGTAAGCTCCCGTGAACCAAGCATCTGGTTCAGCAGAATGGCCATGTAAATTACAAAAAAAAGTTATGCCGATTGCACCAAATGACTAAAAAAATAGTTGCTTTAAAAATGTTCTATGCAAACCGTACCCAAGTACAAGCTGTCCGGGCAACAGTCATCTTTTCAGTCTAGAATCAAATTTGAAGTTTCCCTGATCAATCAATCTGACCCTTGAATACTCCGGGTGTCTGCAATTCAATATGTAATTATGAGAGCTGTGAATAATACAACTCGGAACCTTAAGGGCGATTGTTTTACCTTCTCTGATCCATCTTTCCCCAATTTCCGATAATACTACCGGAGCCGGATATACCGTCCAGTTTTCTGGTAAGCTCTTTATTTCTATGGTGGTTATTGAATCATCAGGTATTTCAAGTGTAAGAATAACTAATGCCGGAATTAATAATGGAGGAGTATGAACAATTGTTTCCAGAAGGGCGATCTCCTTATTCTCACCTGTATATAATACCGGAGATCCTTTTTTGTTCCAGCGGCCACCAAACATAGCAGCCCCTTTTCCAGTCAGGTCGCTTGCATATTTCTTTCCCGTAATTCTATATACAAGCATAGCTTAACTATAAACACCATACTCGATTCTTCCTAAAACATCCCGGACTTTTGAAACACCTCCGGGAATTTCAATCAATTCGTAAGGTTCTAATCCACCCAGGGCATCATTTGGTAAATACAACCATTTAAAGAACGCATCCCTGTTTCCGAATACCTCTTCGCCATACAGGAATAAATCAGCAATCTCAAACAGCTTGACAGAAAAATTCCTGTCAAGTTTTTTATCAGCTTTAATCCAACGATATAAAGTAGGTTGAGAAATATCCAGAATCTGAGCGACTAATTCCTTTTTCAAATTAAAGTAATCGCTGAAGTTCTTTATTACACTAACACTGATCCCCCTGCTCGCAATATGAATAAAATCAAATGGGCTTTCAATTTTAGCCGGCACATTTTTTCTCCCAAGAACTTCTGTAAGTTTCTCGTAGTGTTCAGTTATTAATTCCTGCTCCTCTATCATTTGATAATATATTTTATTATATGAACGAAGATAGGAATATTTTATTATATTTTAATCGTTTTGAATAAAAAATAAATTGGGTTAAGGAGCAAATTAATACTTCATTTTTGACAAGTTAAATTGCATTTGATAGAGGGTTGAGCTATTTTTGGGTTCCCGCAGGATAAAACAGGTTATAATAATGTCAAAGGGTAACATACTGGTTGTAGATGATAACAGGAACGTGCTGCTTGCTATCGAGATGCTGCTTTCGCAGGAATTTGACAGGGTAAGCACCATATCCTCCCCCAACCTGCTGATCTCTGAGCTGCGGCAGAACCAGTACAACCTGGTGCTGCTCGATATGAACTTCAAATCGGGAGCCAACACCGGAAATGAGGGTATCTACTGGCTTCAGCGGATAAGGGAGGACCACCCCGACATTTCGGTGGTGCTGATGACCGCCTATGGCGACGTTGAGCTGGCCGTACGTGCACTGAAGGCCGGCGCCACCGATTTTGTGCTCAAACCCTGGGACAACACAAAGCTGCTGGCAACGGTACGCTCGGCCATCCAGCTTAACCTCTCCAGAAAGGAGATAAAAGACCTCAGGCAAAGGGAGAAGGAACTCAAAACCAGCATTAACAGGCATGACAAAGAGATAATAGGCTCTTCGAAACCGTTTGCAGAGATGCTGAAAACAGTTGAGAAGGTGGCCGCTACCGATACCAACGTACTTATTACCGGCGAGAACGGAACAGGCAAAGAGCTTATAGCAAGAAGAATTCACCGGCTTTCGGGTCGCAGCCAGGAGCTGATGGTCTCGGTCGACATGGGGGCTGTTAGCGAAACGCTATTTGAAAGCGAGCTGTTCGGACACGTCAAAGGGGCTTTTACCGATGCGCGCGATAACCGCACCGGCAGAATTGAGCTGGCCGACAAGGGCACCCTGTTCCTCGACGAGATAGCCAACCTGCCGCTCAGCCTCCAGCCCAAGCTTCTGGCAGCGCTTCAGAACAGGGTAATAACCCGCGTAGGATCGAACGAGACGGTTCCTGTCGATATCCGACTTATCAGTGCAACCAACCGCAACCCGGCCCGTTTGGTTGCAGAGGGGCTATTCAGGGAGGACCTTCTTTACAGGATCAATACCATCGGGATAGAGATCCCGCCACTGAGGTCGCGTACATCCGATATTCCCCTGCTGGCCGGCCATTTTCTTGAAAAATACTCCGAAAAATACGGCAAAAAACCTATAGAGATATCGGGGCGGGCCATGGAACGCATGGTTCAGCATAGCTGGCCGGGCAATGTGAGGGAGCTTGAACATACCGTCGAAAAGGCGGTGATACTCAATGAATCGGGCAGTATTACCGAAAACGATCTCTTCTCGGGAACTGCATCCGGATACCTGCCTGACCCCGGCGATACGCTCAACCTGGTCGAGATTGAGAAAAGAGTGATAATGACCGCTATTGAGAAAAACCAGGGGAACATAAAAGCTGCCGCCGGACAGCTGGGCATTACCCGTCAGACGCTATACAACAAAATGCAAAAATACGGCATAGGATGAACCGTCCGGGAAAATCTGCATCTACTATACACGTATGACAAGGTCATTTAATACCAGTATAATTGCCAGGATAACAGTGCTGGCGCTGGCCGGGGCGGCAACGGGATGGGCACTGGCCGCCGGGGCACAGCTGCACAACATCATCGTGGCTTTCGCCCTGCTGGTTGGGGCAGCCATAAGCCTTGCCTGGTACATTAACCGCATCAACAGGAAGATCAACTACTTTTTTGAGGCGGTACGAAATGATGACCACACCCTGATCTTCCCGCGCGGCGGGGGTGACGGACTTCTCAGCAGGCTGAGCGGCAACCTGGAAAGGATAAATGAGCATATCAGGCGGGTCAAGGTCGAAAACCGCCGGCAGGAGCAGTATTTCGGCGCTATGATAGAGCATATAAGCACTGGGATCCTGTCGTTCAACAGCGAAGGCTTTGTAATACACGCCAACAGCAGCCTTAAAAAGCTGCTTGGGATGAAACAGTTCACCCATATAAGGCAGCTCGAAAAGATAGACGGCAAACTCGCTTCCGCCGTAAGGCATATAGGATATGACGACGAAAAGCTGATAACGATCACGGTTCAAAATGAGCCTCTTACACTGCTGGTAAGGTCGACTGCCTTCAAAAGCATGGACCAGCCCCTTATCCTGGTTTCTGTTCAGGATATCAGGAAAGAGCTCGATGAAAAGGAACTGGACTCATGGCTGAAGCTGATCAGGGTGCTTACGCATGAGATAATGAACTCGATAGCGCCGGTAACCTCACTGTCTGAAAACCTTTGCAGTTATTATATCAAGGAAGGCCGTCCCATCCCGGTCGAAGAGGTGACCGAAACGACGGTGCAGAACACCATTAGAGGATTGAAGGTTATCAACGAGCAGGGACAGGGACTCATAAGATTTGTGGAATCGTACAGGAAACTTACCCGGCTGCCTGAGCCGGTAATATCGGCGGTAAGGGCGGGCGAACTTGTCGAAAACACGGTGATGCTGTACCGGCGGGAGCTGGGAGAAAAAAATATAAGCGTGTCGGTCATCGCCCGCGACGGCAACATCGAGCTTAACATAGACGAAAAGCTGATTTCGCAGGTGCTGATCAACCTGCTGAAAAACGCGGCCGAGGCGCTTGAGGGACGCGAAGGGGCAGAAATAAATATCGAATACCGTCTTAGCGATGCGGGACGGCCCGAGGTGCTGGTAGCCGACAACGGCCCGGGCATACCGCCCGGACTTATTGACGAGATCTTCATCCCCTTCTTCACAACCAGGGAAGACGGCAGCGGGATAGGGCTCAGCCTGTCGCGCCAGATCATGAGGCTTCACAAGGGCAGCCTGAAGGTCCGCTCCATCCCAGAAAGGGAAACGGTCTTTACCATGACATTCTGAAAACCGGCTCCAACCCTGGGCTTATCCGGCCGGTTATCCGGGATCAGGTCTGGTTCTTGCCCGGGTCTGACAGCGGGTTGTTGCGGCCATATCTTTCGTGAGCCTTAATGAAATCGCCTGCTACAATTGCAGATATCAGGGAAATTTCACCGGCTAAAATTGTTGCTGCAACAATTTCGGCAAATTTTTTGCTCTTGCCTCTGCCATAACAACCAATGATCTCAAGGCACTCGCGCTGAGTAGGAAGCGATACCCCTCCCCCGACGGTTCCCACCACCAGTGAGGGTAAATTTAATGAAACATACAGGTCTTTGCCCATGGCTTCGGCATAGGAATAACCGACGCAGGATTCCGAAATGTTGGCGAGATCCTGTCCGCAGGCCAGGAACAGGGCAGCAACGCCGTTAGCTATATGGCCGTTCATTCCCAAAACGCCTGCCAGCAGGTCTCCCATTACCATCTGCCGGTATGTCTTATCAATTTCCTCCGCCGTGGTACGCAGGAACCTGGAAATAACATGCTCCTTTATCAGAACATCAGCGGTAACGGTTTTCCCCCTGCCCAGGATGGAGTTTATATGGGCCGGCTTCTTGTCCACCGCCATATTGCTCTCAATTGCCCAGCGCACTACAGGGAAATTTTCGCTGATATAGGCACACAGTTTCTCCGATGCCTTTGATATCATATTCATCCCCATTGCATCACCAGTTGAAAAACTGAGCCGGAGAAAAACAATTTTCCCCTGGATATATGTGCTGTAGTCAAGGAGTTTTCCGTGATCTGTCGTGCTTTCAGCAACTTCCCTGAGCTTATTGAAATTCTTATTTATCCATTCAACAAACTCCCCTGATTTGAATACATTCTCCAGTTCAAAAAACGGAGCCCTCTGAATGCTGTCTTTAACCAGAACCACGTTCGCACCCCCTGAAAGGGAAACTACCCTGGCGCCCCTGTTGTATGATGAAATCAGCGCCCCCTCGGAAGTACTCAACGGAACATAAAAGTCGCCGTTCGCATATTTGCCGTTAACCTTCAATGGCCCGACAGCACCAACGGGGACCTGGGAAAAACCAATGATATTTTCAATGTTCCCCCTGGTAAGTTCTGTATCAATAATACTGCTTTGCAGGTATCTGATACTGCAGCCGCTCCTCTTACTCAAAAAACTGATCCGGTCTTTAATGGCGTTTTCAGAGTAATTGTTCTTTCTGTCTTTCGGTAGTTTCATCTCAATTAACAGTTAGATAAACAATTATAGAAACATTTTGCCAGATCTCTTATTAACAAATATATTAAGTAACCCACAAACCAGCATCAGTTTTTATAATAAAAGTCCACCTCATAAACCCTGATGCAGAAATCAGCTGCCTCTCCGGCGACTGGCAACTGGGCAGAATCCTGTTGGAGGTGCTGTGATGCAAAATTATAAAGATGTTTGTCCGGCAGGGGATATGAAGACGCACCGGAGGCCTGAAGGTCCGCTCCATCCCCGAAAGGGAAACGGTCTTTACCATGACATTCTGAAAACCGGCTGGCTGATTGCATATACCAGCCGATTGTCATTTGCGGTGATTTTTATATCTTGCCGCATCAAAAACAGGGCTTGGCTTGCAAAAAGATAAGATCGGGGCGGGCCATCCAATTCTGTGGCATAATATGATTATTGAAACCAGGGCATATGCAAGGGCAGGGTTGCTGGGTAACCCGTCTGACGGATATTTCGGGAAGACAATATCCATCATCATAAGAAACTTCGGTGCATCGATCTCGGTTTACGAAACACCCGAGCTGAAAATAGAAGAGACGGAAGTCGATCTTAACACTTTCAGGAATGTTTACCAGCTGGTCGATTCAGTAAAACTATCCGGTTATTATGGCGGAACGCGGCTCATCAAGGCTACCATCAAGAAGTTCGTCGAATATTGCGAGAACAGCAATATAAGACTCGGACACAAAAACTTCACCATCCGGTACAGGTCGTCCATCCCCCGGCAGGTGGGACTGGCGGGATCGAGCGCCATCATTGCTGCGACCATGAAGGCGCTGATGCAGTTCTACGATGTTGATATACCAAAGCATATTCTGCCTACACTGATATGGCGGACAGAGACCGATGAACTCGGTATCAACGCCGGTTTGCAGGACAGGGTGATACAGGTTTACGAAGGCTGTGTATACATGGACTTTGACAAAAAGCACCTGCAGGAAAAAGGTTTCGGCAGGTACACCCCCATCGACCCGGCACTGCTGCCGAAGCTCTATCTTGCCTACAAGGTGGAACTGGGAAAAGTCTCCGGAGCTGCCCTGAACAATGTCCGCGAAATGTATGACAAGGGAGACGAATTTGTTGTAAATACCCTCTCAGAGATAGCAGAGCTGGCCGAAGAGGGCAGAAAGGCAATCCTCGAAAAGGATTACGGCATGCTGAATGAGTTGATAAACAAGAATTTTGACCTGCGCTGCAAGATAATGAACATCTCCGAAAGCAATATGGAGATGGTGCAGACAGCAAGAGCCTGCGGAGCCTCAGCTAAATTTTCGGGTTCAGGCGGAGCCATCATAGGCATGTATGAGGATGATGAGATGCTGAGGCGGCTGATCCTTAACCTGAAAAAAGTAAACGCCAGAGTGATAAAACCAATAATATTCTGAAAAACCATGATAAAAAAAGCAGTTATCCCGGCAGCGGGCCTAGGTACAAGATTTCTTCCTGCAACCAAGGCACAACCCAAGGAGATGTTACCGATCATTGACACCCCCGCGATACAGTATGTTGTCCAGGAATGTGTGGACTCGGGGATAGAGGATATTCTTATCATATCAGGCAAGGGAAAGCGATCGCTGGAGGACCACTTCGACAAGAATTTCGAGCTGGAGACAAGGCTGCAGGAAAAAGAGGAGGAGGCACTTTATACTCACCTGAAGCATATCGAGAACCTTGCAAATATCCATTTTATCCGCCAGAAAGAGCTGAACGGACTCGGAGATGCCATATACCATGCCAGGTTCCATTGCGGTCAGGAACCTTTTGCCGTGCTCCTGGGCGATTCCATAATCGATTCGGCCATCCCCGTAACCCAGCAGCTTATAGACTCCTACGAGCAATATGGCCATACGGTCATTGCTGTGGAGACCGTTCCATGGGACAATGTTTCAAGATACGGTATCATAGATGGCGACAACCTCAGCACCAGGGTCATACAGCTTACCGGACTCATTGAAAAACCATCAAGGAAGCAGGCCCCCTCAAACCTGGCCATCGCCGGGCGTTACATACTCACGCCCCAGATCTTCAAGGCGCTCGAAAAGACACCCCGTGGCAAGGGCAATGAGATCCAGCTTACCGATGCACTGCAGATCCTGCTAAAGGAGGAGGGGATCATCGCTACGCTTATCGAAGGCAAGCGGTATGACATCGGCAACAAGATGGATTTTCTGAGGACCACCGTTGAGTTTGCTCTGAAGAGGAAGGAGTTTGCGGCAGAATTTGAAGAATTCCTCAGGGAGACTATAAAGATGCTTGACGAAGAAAAGAAGAAGCAGTAAAAGAGAATATGCCGGTATCATTTATCGCATAGTTTCCTGTCGCCAATAAATGCTGCTCCATATCCACAAATGCACCGCTTATCCCCTGAAACCGCGAAATACAGGGCGGTGCATCTAAACTGCCAAAAAGGCCGGATTGCAAAAATCCGCGAAAAATAAAAATATTTTGCAATCCCGAATAAGTCTTTTATATTTGCACCGCTTTTAATGCAAAGGGGCGATTAGCTCAGCTGGTTCAGAGCACCTGCCTTACAAGCAGGGGGTCGCTAGTTCGAATCTAGCATCGCCCACCACAAAATCAAGCACTTGCAGCGTTCAGCCGGCAGGTGCTTTTTTTGTTTGCATACAATACACCTTCTGATCTTTTCGGATAAATTCCTGTCCATAGGTATAGATCCATACTTGATCGAATAAACAAATACTCCGCCGCTGTTCCATGGAATAAGCAATAACAGGGAGAGGTTAAAGTGCCCGGCTATATGTACTATGTTGTATCAGCCGGGGAACTGTTCCCGGACAAAACAAATCCAATTACCGTAAAAGCAATAAGCGAAATACCCGGTGCCGGCACAATACCAATGGCAATCTCAACCCGCTAACAAAGTATTAAAAAGGATATATGTGGATCAACTGGTGAATTAATCCCCATCTTTACTGTCAAACCAGTTAAATTAGTCCATACTCCTGAGGTGTCTTAACAGTCTCAATATGTACTCCATACATGCCTGCAGCAAATTCCGGGCATGAGTTTGGCATAATATTCCCACTGTGGTAGATGCACATTTAAAACTAAAAAAAGTAGTTATGGATAAACTTGAATTTAAAGGAACTTGGAACGATTTAAAAGGCAAGCTCAAGCAAAAATATGCTGAACTTACCGATGATGACCTTACCTATAATGAGGGACTGGACGATCAGCTGATTGGCAAGCTGCAGAAAAAGCTTGGCAAAACCCGTGACGAAATTATCAAAGAAATAAAATCACTTTGATATAGCTTGTCCTTGTACAGCTATCTCTCCCCCCCGGTATGCTAATCTCCCAAACGGTTAAATATCAGCCAGGGTTGACCGGGTAGAACCAATAATGCATAAAACGCCGGGGGTATTTTTAAACAACACAAAACCCCTAAATATGAAAAAGTTCGGAATAGCACTTATTATCCTGGGAATAGTTATTACTGTGTTTTCGGGAATAACCTTCAAACAGGAAGAAAGTATCGTCGAAATAGGCGATGTTGAAGTTACCAGGGAAAGAGAAAGAGAAGTTAACTGGCCGCAATGGGCAGGTGTAGTGGTTGTTGTTGCAGGAGCTGTAATATTCCTTGCAGGGCGCAGGAAATAACCATGATCTTTAACCAGAACAAACCAACCTGACAAAGTAAAATTTTAAGTTATGGACTACAAATTAGCTAAACTGGATTATTCATACGATGCTCTGGAACCTTACATTGACAAGGAAACCATGGAAATCCACCACTCAAAGCATCACCAGAAATACGTTGATAAGTTTAATGAAGCTGTAAAAGGGACAAAATGGGAGGGTAAGGACCCCGAGGATATTTTTCCGGAAATATCTTCAGTTGATGACAGTATTGCGACAAACGCGGGACAGGTCTATAATCACAATCTCTTCTGGAGATCAATGACACCTGAAAGTCCGGGTAAACCAGACGGACCGCTTGCCGAATCAATTAACAAACATTTTGGAAGTTTTAAAGAATTTCAGGAAAAATTTTCCCAGGCAGCAGCTACACAATTCGGCTCCGGATGGGCATGGCTGATAAAGGATGGTGATAACCTGGTTATATCATCAACCTCAAATCATATCAATCCTCTTATGGATACTGCCGGAACCAAAGGGTTTCCCCTTTTCTGTATTGATGTGTGGGAGCATGCTTACTATCTGAAATACAAAAATAAGCGCCCTGATTTTATTGAAGCTTTCTGGAATCTGGTAAACTGGGAGGAGATAAGCAGACGGTACAACAAGGCATAATATAAAATGCTATTATCCGGTGAAAGCCCTATCAGACTTCGACAGGTAAAAATGTTTGCAGAGAACGTAACGGGTCATTGCTTATTACCGGTTCAGAACGCCAGGATCGCAATTTTTCTACCTTTCAGGTTTCTCATCTGTAAATTGGTTAATAACCATTAAATTCAAAAAACATGAATGTATTAATAACAGACACAGGTTCAGTTTTCGGACATGCACTGGCTCTTGAATACCTGAATACGGGGGCGCATGTATACGGAATAAGTAAAATGTCTAATGACCAGTTGAACAGATATGTCAATTACAACCACCTTAAGCATGACGTTGGTGGCACATACAGAGATGTAAGAGATCTTTTTTTCTCCTGTGAGTTGAACAAATAAGGTTTTGATTGTTAATAATAAACAGTCAAATCTAAAAAGCATAATTATGCATATACTAATAACCGGAGGAAGTGGACTGATAGGTACGCACCTCAGCAGAAAGCTCAAGGAGAAAGGATATGAAACGGCAATCCTGAGCAGGAAAAAGACCGGTGATCCTGATGCTGAGACCTATCTATGGGATCCGGATAATAATGAGATTGAAAAGGGAGCAATAGAAAAGGCTGATTATATCGTACATCTTGCTGGAGCCAATATTTCAGATAAGCGGTGGACCAGTAAGAGGAAACAGGAAATAGTCGACTCCAGGGTTGAAACAGCAGAGCTGTTATTCAGTAAAGTCGCCGGATCCAAAACGCGGCCCAAAGCATTTATATCGGCATCAGCCGTTAACTATTACGGAACGTTGACATCCGATAAAATATTCAATGAAGATGATCCTCCTTCAACCGATTTCCTTGGAGAGACATGCAAAAAATGGGAACAGGCGGCCGGCAGGTTCAATGATTTAGGGGTAAGGACGGTAATTGTAAGGACCGGCGTTGTTATCTCCCCCAAAGGAGGGGCTCTCAAAAAAATGGCACTCCCCGTCAAACTGGGACTTGGCGCGCCGATAGGAAGCGGTAAGCAATATTTCCCATGGATACACCTGGATGATCTGTGCGGCATTTATATCAAAGCAATAGAAGATGCGCAAATGCAGGGCGCTTACAATGCAGTGGCACCGGGCCATATTACAAACAGGGAGGTCATGAAAACACTTGCTGATGCTTACAACAGGCCTTTCTGGGCTCCTAATGTTCCCGCATTTGT
>REEN01000092.1 GCA_007695015.1 Marinilabiliales bacterium | reverse complement strand
AGCTTAACATCTCAAAGAACAAGTCTTTTATCCCTCACTTGATAAAACAAATATAATATGAAATACCATTCGGCTCCAAATTTTTTCGCATCTCTGTATCAACAATAAAACAACAGGGGTTGTCAACATTTTGTTAATTCAGCAAAGCTGCTATTGATTAAAATTTTATCCAAGGATTACAGAAAAACCATGTCTGTTATCAACAAAATGTTTTTTTTTCACAACAGGTTATTAACATTACCCCCCCCAGCCTATGTAAGATAAAATATTCACATTTGAAAATCATTGCCAAATGAGCAATATATTAAATGTAAGCCAGACCGAATATCAATTAATCGGCGTGTTTAAACAGTAATTGCGGAGTATCATTTCCTCCTCAACAGATACCAGATTGCCTTATGGTCAGCGCCACGGAGAGTGATCCGGTTATCGCGTGCCGTCACAAATCTGTCCGTTCGCAATCCGTCATGGTCGAGTATCTCTAAAGAATATTCACTGTTTCCGGGCATTTGAATATCGACATTGACCGGTTCAAGCAGAAGCGGCCTGGTGCCGGTTGATATAAGGGTATCACCCGCTTCGTTGTATTGCATACCCGTGTTCATGCCTCTTGCAACTGTTGTAATAAGTATTTCATCAGCGTCTTCAAGTGACCTGTCACGGTCCAGGCTGGTAACAAGGATTACTGCAAACTTATTGTCAGACTTCAAAGTCAGGTCCCCCAAAACAATTTCCCTTTCGGGGATGAACCCGACAACACCCTTTGTGCCCGGCGTGTTAACTGAAAAATAATCATTATCCCCGTATGACCACGTCAGCTCGCCTGTAACAGATGTAATTATGCCGCTAATTGTATCCCACTGAGCCGACAGATCGGGGATATGGGTCTCCTGTGGGGCATCGGTAAATTTCACCGGAATACGACCGATGGCAAGTGTCTGGGGAGGTACAGAACCAGAGAACCTCTTATCGTCATAACCCTGGTCCACCGTCTCCTCAAACCCCAGACGGCCCTCTTCCATTGACGGTACATGAACATTACGGGTGGCTATCACAGGACTCTCTGTAATATCATTACGGTAAACCATCCGTGCCAGCGCCGGGTAAAGTCCCATATGGAGCGGACTTGTAGCATTATATACTCCATGATGTTCCGATTGCAGGTATGGCGAGAACCTTGGTATGTCGGTGGCAAAAGAGAAAGAAGCATCCCAGCCCTGCAGGCCCATCCCGTAAATTGCAATAATCGGGGCCGCCTCGGCGGTCCACTGGTTGGGCACCAGGCTCATCCATTCGGAGAAGGCAAACGGCCTGTCCACCACCTGCTGCATTCCAGCCGAGAACAGCCCTGACCCGGGCTCGGAGAGCATGGAGTTGTTCCTTACAAACCCGGGACGTATCCCGTGACCACCTTCGCCACCTCCGAAATAGTTGTGCCGGTCTATCATACCAATCAAATAATCTGCATGAAGGTTATAAAAATGTGAGATGCCCGAGCCTGCCTGCCAGCAGGAAGCAACCAGCACTCCCCTGTAACCGGTATCGCGGACAGCCTTTTCGAATTTCCTGTAAAACTCCACCTGCTTTTCATATAAAAACCGCATCTTATCAAGTATATGGGTTGCCATTTCGCGGTTCTCTGCAAGTGCAGTTTCATATTCATGACTGAAAACACCATGGTTGGGCCGGGGATAGATATTCAGCAGGGCAATCGATTCCCCTTCGGGTATATTCTCCTTGCCCCATGCTTTCTCAAGGGCGGATTGCGATCCGTATTTACCCAGCAGCCATTCCGAGAACTGCCGGCACAGCAATGCACGGTAGGTCGGCGCCTGCTCCAGGGACCTTTCAATGGCGCTCCAGAAAATATTATCCTCATTCTGGAACTCGATGAACGCCAGCGCGGGGTCATCAGCGTAACGAAGTCCGGTATGGGGATTGACATGATTAAGCATATCAACGGTCAGTGCGATGTTAAGCTCCTGCAGGTCAGGTGCAAAATTAACCAGTCCGGCCGTGGATCCGTTCAGATGGCTCCAGGGAAAGCTGAGGTTCTTTATCTCTTCATATGCAAGCAATTTACTGCTGTCACCTGGCTGAACACGATGACCATAAATATGTGACCAGCTGTAGTATATCCCATTTTCACGCAATCGGTACTGAAAATAGTCGAGTCTCTCAAACCGGTCCCTGTCGAAGCGGGTTGAATGATCGCCATCGTAGGCATACCATGAGAATTTGTGGAACCTCACTGCATTCATTCCGTATTTGGCCAGCAGGTCGGCAAAGCTGTCAGCCCTTGCCTGCTCAACAAAAGGCGCTCTGCTGCATATGTTCGTGCCCCATAATTTAACCGGTACGCCATTCTCAAACCTGAGGTTTTCTCCATCCATCTGAAGAAAACCATGCTTGCCGGCAGGAGCATCCAGCCATTCATTCATACCAATCACACCGGGTTCCAGTGTGTTCGAGGGAAGAAAGGGAAACCAGTCATCATCCGGTGCAGGACCCTTTTCATACCATGAACTAAATAAAACGAAAACTGTAAGGAAAGCCGTCGCAGGGAAAAACCTTTTAAGCATATTGCAAAGTAGTTAGGTGAATAAAAATATTTGGCATCCAATAATAGACATTTTTTACCAATAACCCCAAATCAATAAATTGAAAGGAATCATACCTGTTAATCACTCGGGGAGACCTGCAGAATTATATGAAACAGCTTGTGGGCGCTTCACCAGAAGAGATCGAGCACCACCGGAAGATGATCACTAAAGCCGCCGGTATATCTGAACCCTTCATAGCTTCTGAATGGCTTGTATCCGAACCATGTATCATCAGGCACAAGAAGGAATTCACCCGCAAATACACTGACAGAACCGTAACTTGTACGCAGTCCGCCAGCAGACCCAAGAAGTGCCCCGGAAACAATGAACTGGTCAAAAAGAAACCATTCTCCCCTGAATTTATAACTCCTCTGCCCCCGCATATTCTCATGCGAAATATTGTAGAGCCTTCCCGCTTCAGGTTCGCGGTAATCAAACCCGGCCCCCAGGTAATTTTTAAGGCTTGCATCACCTGGCTCATCGTTGAAGTCGCCCATAATAACGATCCTTGCATCAGGATCAGCACTGAAAATCGAATCGGTAAGCGAACGCAGGACCAGGGCCGCATAATTACGGTAACGGGATGATTCCGCTACCCCTCCCCACCTGCTCGGCCAGTGGTTGGCAAAAAGGTGAAGCGTGTCGGCCGGAGCCACATCTGCCAGGCCTGCCAAACCTGAATAACCTGCTAAACCTGCCGTATCTGCTGACCCCGCTGACGCTTCTGACGCTGCCGGGCCAGACAGACTGGCCACCCCCTTTATATAAACTATATCTCTTGTAGTAGCGACGGTGTCAAAAGGAAAACTTACCGGGATGAACCTTTCAGCAAGCAGTTCAAAGCGATCGGGACGATACAGGATCGCAACATCAATTCCCCGCCGGTCGGCTGAATTCCTGTGAACAATGCCGTAACGGTACCTCCCCAGACCCGTCCGGTTCACAAGCATTTCCAGCACATACCTGTTCTCAACCTCGCAAAGACCTATTATGGCAGGCACGTGCCAGTCGCCAGCAGCGACAATAGCCCTGTAAAGATTATTGATCTTGTTCTGCAGCCTGAAAACAGTCCACCGCCTGGCACCATCAGGAGTAAAATCGTCATCATTTCTTAGCGGATCATTGGCAGTGTCAAACAGGTTCTCAACATTGTAAAAGATGATCCGGAACAGACTGTCCTGTTCATTACCGGTACCGGCAGCAGAAGAAATTATTAGCAGCGACTGCAAAAGGAGAGCAACCAGGAATATCCTGACAGGCAAATAAAACAGTCGAACCGCCGGCAGCGCCCTCGCAGGCAGATACAACAGGCGAACCACCGGCAGGACCCTGGCAGGCAACTGCCATACAGAACCTACACTCTCTTTGACTGTTTTAAGCATTGTAAAATATTTACAGCGCAGAAACTGATCGCCGGCTACTCTTCAGGATACCACTCAAAAGCGCCCATATCGGGGGCTTTGTCATCAATCCGGCTGTTACCGTCAAAATCGAAAGGGTGAAGGGCCCCGGTCTCCGGGCTGCCAGCATCAATGGCCGGAGACCCCTCAATCAGCCTGAAATTATATTCATCCACACCTGCAAAGCCAGGTTCCTTACCCGTAACGCAGTTGCTGAACAACTCACTGAAATCGGAAATAAAACCAGGTTGCAAAGCAACAAGACAATGATCGAACTCAACATCGAAAACCCCGTCGGGATGCATTGCAAAGTCTATCTCCTGGCTACTGGCTCCGTGGATTATCGTATTTCCGAACACGGCCTTAACCGGCCGCAGCTGTACATTTTCATAGATGTCGATATAGTAGTTCCCTATTACAAGTGAAGGAGTGCGACGGGAAGAGTATCTCCAGTAATTTGCAAACGTACAATGATAGAAAGTGTAATCACCCCCTATCGTAAGTGCAGCCAGGTAATGACCGCAGTTGGCAATTACCGTATTATAGGAGTATATGGTGGTACCCCGTCCGATAATGCCGGCGTAAGTCATATTCTCAATACGGCTGTTTGCCAGGTACAATGTAGTGTTGCCGGCCAGGGCAACCGTATCTGCCAGAATACCGTTAACCGCATTCCTGATTTTTGCGTGTACAAACCTGCTTTCGCCACTACCTGGCAACAGCCAGATACCCTCCCACTGCCCTGGAATGTTCCGGTATGAGGTTTCGGTTCTTGCACCCTCAAGGACTATTGGGTCTTCGCTGGTTCCCTCAGCTATTATCGTGCCGGCAACAAAAAGCCGGGAATTCTGTGAAAAATGCATCCTTACACCCGGTTCAATCGTCAATACCTGATTGGTGTCAACAACCATGTAGCCGTAGACCAGGTATGGCCTTTCGGCGGAAAGGATTCGGCTGTCCAGTATCTTGTCCCTGATTACGGTTACATTCTGTCCCCAGGCCACCAGCTTAACATCCTGCTCATTACCATTTGTAACAAAAACCACCGAGTCGCTAACGATTACAGGATGGTTGCCGTTTACCGGGTCAATGGTCGTTTCGACAAAAACATAAAGGCTGTCTCCTCCCCTGAGCTTAATATCTGTGAACTCCCGGCCCGGAACCCCGTCAACATTGATTCTGTATGGAGATGAAGTGTCGCCTGATAAACGGATGCTCGATATCTTCAGATTCTCCCGGTAGGGGTTATACACCTTAAAATGGCGGGTTGAAGAGCCTATTGTTGTAAATACGGTGTCAAACAACAATGTATCAGTAGAAAAAACAAGGTTTGCAGCAGGATCCTCCAGCAGTGGATCTTTTTCACACGACGCCTGCATAATAACCAGGACGAAGAGTATTACTGCAGGCAATATGTTTGGTCTACTTATAAGGCTCATAAACTAAAGGCGAAGGCATTAATAATAAACAGCGAAAAGCCGGAAAAAGTGTATTTTCGCAAAGAAAAAGAAAAAATGGATCTTATCATATATAATGCCGTTATATATACCGTCGACAGCAAATTCACGATTGCACAATCAGCAGCAGTAAAAGACGGGAAATTTGCAGCCGTTGGCAGCGACAGAGAAATACTCGGCAAATACCGTGCTTCTGCGGTAATCGATATGCAGGGCCGGTTCGTATGGCCCGGATTTATTGACCCGCATTGTCATCTCTATGGTTACGGATCCAACCTGATGTATGCCGATCTGACAGGAGCCAGGTCGTATGAAGAGGTAATTGAAAGGATAAGGGAACATGACAGCCGGTTCCCGGGCGAATGGATCCTTGGGCGGGGATGGGACCAGAACCTGTGGCCCGGACAGGCTTATCCGGGTAAGGAACCCCTCGACAAAGTGTTCCCCGGTAAACCTGTGTTGCTTACAAGAATTGACACTCACGCGGCTGTAGCCAACTCCGAAGCACTCAGGAGAGCCAGGATCGATCCCTCCCTGGCAATTGAAGGCGGTGAGATTATCAGGGACGGGGGTGAACCGACAGGTTTGCTGATTGACAATGCCATAGGGCTGGTCAGGAAGCATGTGCCGGAACCCGGCTACGAATCGAAAGTTACAGCCCTCATGAACGCACAGAGGAACTGTTTCTCTGTGGGGCTGACCTCAGTTGGAGATGCCGGGCTGGACCATGACGTCATAAAGCTTATGGATTCCCTCCACAGGTCGGGCGACCTTAAAATGAGGGTCTATGCAATGTTAAACCCTTCTTCTGAGAACTTTGCGACATACATGCACCGGGGCATATACAAAACCAGCCACCTGAATGTGCGGTCGGTCAAGCTTTTTGCTGACGGCGCCCTGGGCTCACGTGGAGCAAGGCTGATCGACGAATATAGTGACCATAAAGGGAATAGCGGACTCCTGGTTGTAGCGCCCGAATACCTGGCAAAGATCTCAGAAGAAGCCCGCGATTTCGGTTACCAGGTTAACACCCACTGCATAGGCGACGCAGCAGTGCGTTTGGTTCTCGGCATCTACGGAAACCTTCTGGGCGGCAAAAATGACAGGCGCTGGAGGATAGAACATGCACAGATGGTTCACCCCGATGATCTGCCCCTTTTCAAAAGATACTCCGTTGTACCCTCCGTACAGGCGGTACATGCAATGTCTGACATGAAATGGGCAATTCACCGGATAGGGCCCGGCAGAATGAAATATTCATATGCATTGAAGGACCTGCTTGAACACTCCGGCTGGTTAACCAACGGAAGCGACTTCCCTGTTGAACATATAAATCCTCTCCGCGGCTTCCACGCTGCTGTCGCAAGAAAAGACCCTGAAGGCTATCCACGGGAGGGATTCCAGGCAGAGAACGCGCTTACCAGGGAGCAGGCACTGAGGGCTATGACCATCTGGGCGGCCAGGGCTGCCTTTGAAGAGCATGAGAAAGGAAGCATTGAGCCGGGTAAGTTCGCCGACTTCACGGTCACTGAAGAAGATCTGATGCAGATGGATATGGATGGCGTACCGGACCTGAAAATAAACAGCACCTACATTGCCGGAGAAAAGGTATACCCGGCAGGAGAATATGACTGAACCGGGGTGCAATTCCGGATTTACCGCCAGTCCGGGTCCCAAACAGTCAGCAAACCAACCTGCGGAAGACTTGCCCGGAGCTTCAAACAGTTTTACGGGCGTACATAACTATGAAAAAGGTCATAAAGAAGCCGGCCGGGTTTCCCCGGCCGGCAGACCACTTGTTAACCTAAAAACAAGAGAGAAAAACTGACTATCTTATTGCGAGAGGTTCGCCAAGGTAAAAGTCCAGTATTATCGACCGCAGGAAATACTCATACTTGGCCTGGACCATATTTGACTGTGCCCTGAAAAAGCTGGCCTGCACATGCTGGTAATCAACAAAATTTATTAGCCCGAGTCCGAATTGCTCCCTGGAATGATTGAATGCTTCCTGTGCAGCGGCTACTGCCTTTTCGGCCGATTTATAACGGTTGTATGAATTGGTTGTGCTGTTATGCATCTGGTGTATCTCCATATAAAGGTTCTGCCTCGTTTCATCCAGCTGGTATTGTGCATCGAGTACCGACACCTTTGCATTGCTTATCCTGTTGCGGGTGGTCCAGCCCTCAAATATCGGTATGGAAAGGCTGACGCCAAGCTGCCTGTACCTGTTATCCCTTATCTGGGTTGAATATGGATATTCAGCGCCACCAACCGGATTAACTGCAAGTTCCGAATACCGGGAGTAAAGTGTACCCTGAAGTGAAAGACGCGGACTCTGAAGTCCGCGGGCCACGGCAAGCTCCTTCTCGCGGCTTTTCAGCATATATTCAGCTACCCTCACCTGCGGCAGGATAGCTTCCGCCTCATCATAAATATTATCCACCGTACTGATTGCAGCACCTTCATTGATTACTACCTTCTCAGGAACTGCAATCCTGAAGTCACTGTCATTATCAAGTTGCATCATTTGCACAAGGTCGAGATATGACTGGTTAAGGTTGTTTCCTGCAAGTGTAAGCTGATATTCATCTGCAGCAACCTGCGATTCGATCTCTAGCAGCCTGCCCCCGGGTATGTTACCTACCTGGTAGTTGATCCTTGCAGCTTCAAGCTCCAGTGATGAAACCTCAAGCTGGCTCTCCGCAATATCAAGAAGTTCCTTATCAAGTAATATCTGGAAATACGCTGCAGAAATGTTGAGGGAAATATCGTTTTTTGCACGTTCAACCTCCTCCAGTCTTGACAGGAGCAGGAAACGGTGCTGCTGTATGTTGTTGTAATTCTGAAAACCACTGAATACATTAACTCTTCCCTGGATACCCAGGTTCCCCTGCTGAAATTCACGGTTTTCCCACTGGTATGTGTCGTAGTTAAGCGCACGTCCCGAGTTGAAATCATGGTTGGCAAAACCGTAAACTGAAGGAAGCACACCTATCATTGACCGGCTGTAATTGTTCCTGGCACTTTCAGATACGAGCTTCTGCCGTTTTAGCTGGATATTGTTCTCAAGCGCATAATCAATACAATCCTGCAGGGTCCACGTCTGTTGTGTGTAACCGGCAGTAGCTGTAATCAGCAAACCAATCAATATCCCTTTTAACCGTTCCATGTTCGTTTGTTAGTTTCCGGATAATTATTTGCAATCTCATTTTTTAATTTAACCTCCCCCGGAGTCATCATCCTCTTATCAATGATGCTAAAGGGCCAGGCATTGTCTCATGATCTCTTTTTCCTGTAAAGAACCTGAATATGTTTTGAATTCTCAGTGGGCGTGAATATCTGGATCAGTTCCCATTTCGGATCATAGTTCCTGATCGCATTTTTCAGCCTTTCAATCCTTGCAAGTGACTGTGAAAGTTCATCGTCAAACCTGCTCAGTTCATCTTCAACCTCCCAGGGAAAAGATTCCACCCTGAAGTTATAGGTACTTTTTCTGCCTCCGATGGTAAGACTTATCTCTGCAATCTCATCATCGCCAAAGTGGGAGACCGGTACGCACAGATCCTTCATAACTGTCAATTTTGGTTAGAACTTATCTGAGACTGTAAAAAGGAATTTGACCGGATGCGGCAACCCATTTGCCCTGAATTATATGCCGCGATCCGGCAAATTCCTCTCGTTCATTAAAGTAACTTCTTCACGTTTTCTGTTACAATATGTCCGTCAAACAACTGGACTATCCTGTGTGCCTTTTCAGCATCTGATGGCGAGTGGGTCACCATCACGATGGTCGTCCCCTCACCGTTAAGCTCACCAAGGAGGTTCATCACCTCTTCGCCGTTTGCCGAATCAAGGTTACCGGTAGGCTCATCGGCAAGAATAAGCTTGGGTCTTGTAACCACGGCCCTTGCAATTGCCACACGCTGCTGCTGGCCACCCGAAAGCTGCTGCGGGAAGTGCTTGGCCCGGTGCCCGATCTTCATCTTGTTGAGGACCTCCTCAACCTTTTTCCTCCTTTCACCCGAAGGCACATTCAGATAAAGAAGAGGCAGCTCGACATTCTCGAACACCGTAAGCTCGTCAATAAGGTTAAAACTCTGGAAAACAAACCCTATGTTTGACTTGCGCATATTGGTTCGTTGCCTCTCAGTGTATTTGGATACTTCTGTATCGTTGAACCAGAGTTCTCCTGACGACGGATTGTCAAGTAACCCGACTATGTTCAGCAGGGTTGACTTACCGCACCCGGAGGGGCCCATTATGGCAACAAACTCCCCGTTGCCAATTTCCAGGCTGACCCTGTTGAGAGCAGTGGTCTCAACCTCATCGGTCCTGAAGACCTTTACCAATTCATTTGTTTTTATCATGACTTAAGGTTTTAATAATTGTTGTATTCTGTTTTTTTAGTTATTGCTGAATATCATCATCTCAGAACCAGCCTGTCCACATTACCAAAGTTGTCGTAGCTGGATACTATAACCCTTTCACCGGGATAAAGGCCTTCAAGCACCTCATAGAAGCGGGGGTTCTGCCTGCCTATCCGTATATCTCTCCTGATTGCGTATGACCCGGATGGATCGACCACATAGACCCACTGTCCGCCTGTACTCTGGTAAAAACCACCCCTGGGTATCAGTATGGCAGTCCGCGACTCACCCAGCTCAAGACGTATACGGAAGGTCTGGCCTATGCGCAGCTGGTCGGGCACCCCGTTCACAAACTCCATATCGACCGAAAAACGGCCGGCCTGCACCTCTGGATAAATACGGGTGATAACCAGGTCGTACCTGCTCCCGGCAAATTCAAAATCGCCTTTCAGGCCCTGCGTCACCCTCGATATATAATGTTCGTCTATTTCTACACGAAGCTTGTAGGAGTCAAGTATGTTTATGCGCCCCAGGCGTTCACCCCTGTTCACCATCTGGCCGATCTCAAGGTTAAGGGTTGCCAGTTCACCATATACCGGCGCCCTCAGCTCCATTGCTTCAAGACGCTGATAAACAAGCCTCATGTTCTCCTCCATGTTACGGAGTGACGTCTCCATCGCATCAATCTGTAACAGCCTGTAAATAGAATCATGCTCGTAGCTTTCCCTGTAAAGGTCAAGTCTTCTTCTTGAAATTTCGTACTGTTCCTTTGATATCTCGTAATCTTCCCTTGAGATATGGTTCTGCTCCATCAGCACCTTGTTGTTCCTGTACCGGCGTTCATGCTGGCGCAGTGCCAGCTCCAGCTCCAGCAACTGATTCCTGTAGGAGAGGTTCTGCTGCTCAAGCTGCACCCTGAACATTCTCATATCATTGACCGTACGGGCATAATTGGTCTCATGGTTTGAAATATCAAGCAGCAGGGTAGTGTTGGAAAGTCTCGCAAGCGGTTCATCCACTTCTACCATTCCCCCCTCCCTGCGGTATATCTCCTCAACCCGTCCTCCCTCGGTAGCATCAAGAAATATGGTTTGTATCGGCTCAACAGTACCGATAACTGCAATAAAGTCAAGAAAGGCCTCCTCCCTCACCTGCTCAACAGTAATCTTGTCTATTTCGACGTTCAGACGCGAACTCTTATCCCCGAAAACAATCTGGTAAAAAACCAGAACTGCCAAAACTGCCGAGACAGATATCCATGCCAGCCTCCTCCACTTTTTTCCCTTGTTCTCTATTTTGCGGTCCATGCTCATTATTGTACGATTTAAATGTTCCGGCAATTATGTTTCACTAATTATGCCAAACAACATACAGTACTGTCTTTATGCGCTTTAACCACAATGCCATAAACTCCATTACCGGAAAAGTGTACGGTATTGAGACAGGTGCAGTACGAAACCGGACATTTTTATACCGTCACCGGCCGGGAAGATTCATAATAGTATTATATTTACATGTGCAAAGCCGGTAATAATGGACTTGTATCATAATGCCTGATCCGGCTGACGATGAATAACCAATACCTCTGGTACCATGGATGACAAAATAGGCAAAATCCTTGCTGTAGATGATAACGATGATATTCTGTTCGCACTGAAACTCCTGCTGAAGCCCCATGTCGAATTTCTGCAGACTACCAATGACCCTTCAGAAATACCAGGGCTGATGGCTGACGAGGAGTTCGATGTAATTCTTCTCGACATGAACTTTACCAAGGATGCCATAAGCGGACAGGAAGGATTTGACTGGCTCAGCAAGATCCTTGAGATCGATCCTGAGGCGGTGGTGGTATTCATAACAGCCTATGGCGATGCAGAAAAAGCGGTCAGGGCCATCAAAGCCGGTGCAACGGACTTTATCCTGAAACCCTGGCAGAATGAAAAGCTTATTGCTACCGTATCGTCATCAGTGCAACTGAGGCGGTCGAGACTTGAAGCAAGCGGACTGAAAAGCAGGCAAAAAGAGATAAGCCAGGTTCTGGATCAGCCATTCCAGGATTTTATCGGTGTGTCACCCGAAATGCACGAGGTATTCACCACTATAAAGAAGGTGGCAAGAACAGATGCCAATGTTCTGATACTTGGGGAGAACGGGACAGGCAAAGAGCTTGTGGCCAGGGCCCTCTACCGTAACTCGCCAAGGAAGGAGGAGGTGTTCATAAGTGTTGACCTGGGAAGCATAAGCGAGACCCTATTCGAAAGCGAACTTTTTGGCCACGTCAAAGGTGCATTTACCGATGCGATAAAAGACAAGTCAGGACGATTTGAGATTGCATCAGGAGGGACCCTTTTTCTTGATGAGATCGGTAACCTTTCTCTCCCCATGCAGGCAAAGCTGCTTACCGTAATCGAGAGAAAAGAGGTTATCAAGGTAGGGTCAACCAAGCCCATGCCCATTGACATCAGGCTGATATGTGCCACTAACAACAATATCCATCAGATGGTTGCCGACGAGACTTTCAGGCAGGACCTTCTCTACCGTATCAATACGGTAGAGATACACCTGCCTCCGCTTCGTGAGCGTACCGGCGACATACCTGTTCTTGCCGATCATTTCCTGGGTATATATAACAAGAAATACAAGAAAAATGTAACCAGGATCAGCAACGAGGCTATGAACAAGCTGAACCAGTACCATTGGCCGGGCAATGTGAGGGAACTGCAGCATGCAATTGAAAGGGCTCTGATAATGAGCGACTCCAATAAATTGCAGGCTGATGACTTCATACTTTCCTCACAACCGAGGAAACAGGATGATATGGAGCTCCAGACCTATAATCTTGATGAGATAGAAAAAAATGTTATCATGAAGGTTATGAAACAGAACAGGGGCAATATTTCACAGGCAGCGGCAGAACTCGGACTTACCCGTACATCCCTTTACCGCAGAATGGAAAAATATGGTCTATAAGAACTTCAGAACGGTCAGCCTTTTCAGGATACTGCTGCTTACAGCAAGCATATTCCTGTTTGTGTACACCCTGGTCTATTACAGCTTTCACATCACGCCGCTGCTGATCGGACTTATCATAATTCTTCAGATAGTTCTTCTTTTCAAATATGTCGACAAGGTGAACAGGGACCTTACCAGTTTCCTTGAATCTATAAGATTCTCTGAATTCACCCTTACATTTCAGACAAGAGGGATGGGGGCATCTTTTGATGAGCTTAACAAGGCGTTTAACGATGTGATCCAGGATTTTCAGAAGGTCAGGTCGGAAAAAGAAGAGCATTTCCAGTACCTGCAGAGTATCGTTCAGAATATCGATGTCAGCATCCTGGCATACCAGCGTGACGGAACAGTCGAAATGGTGAACAAGTCCGCCAAAAAGCTGTTCCAGGTAAGCAGTCTCAGAAACATAAAGAGCCTTGAAACAATAAGTCCCGAGCTTGTAGCCACACTCACTGAAATCAAACCGGGAGAGAATAAGCTCGTAAGGGTGCAGGAGCAGGACGACCTGCTGCAGCTTGCCATATATGCCACCGAGCTTAAGATACACAGTAAAGAGATCATCCTGTCGACGATTAAGAATATCCAGAACGTTCTTGAAGAGCAGGAAACAGAAGCATGGCAAAAACTGATCAGGGTGCTTACACACGAGATCATGAACTCCATAACACCAATTGCATCCTTATCCTCAACCCTGGAGATGATGCTCAAGGGCATAACCACCAAAGGCAGCGACACACCGCTTGACATGGAGGCTGTGATGGAGATTCAGCAGGCATTGCAGACAATAAACAAGAGAAGTACCGGACTTCTTCATTTCGTCAACACCTACAGGAACCTGACAAGGATTCCCAAGCCCAACTTCCGGATATTCCCGGTGGCTGACCTGATCAGCAACGTACAGATGCTGATGGAGGAGGAATTACGGCAAAACGAGATCAAGCTTATCACATCGGTCATACCTCCCGATATTGAATTCTCGGCAGACGAGCAGCTGCTTGAGCAGGTAATGATTAACATGGTCAAAAACGCCATACAGGCGCTAACCGGCAGGCCCGACCCGAAAATCGTCATTAAGGCCTTCATAAACAAAAGGGGAAGGCTTACCATCCAGGTGCAGGATAATGGCCAGGGCATACTTCAGGAGGTACTTGACAAGATATTCATCCCCTTCTTCACAACAAAACCAAAGGGTTCAGGAATAGGACTCAGCCTGAGCCGCCAGATAATGAGGCTCCACGGCGGCACCATTACCGCAAATTCAGAGCCTGACGTAGGCACCACCTTTACCCTTACATTCTGACAAAAACAGGCCGTTCCGGTCCTGTCAAACAGTCCGCCACCCAGCTAGTCAAACCAGTTCCTGATGATATTGCATCTCCGGCTACCCTGAAGCACCTCCCCCGCAGGTTTCCGTCAGGCGATTCCGGTGGCCATCCATCTGACCTTTGTCGCCAGGAGCTTTTAAATATGATCCGTTGCTTCACCCGTCAGGTACCCGCCGCAAATGATCCGCTGTCCAG
>REEN01000091.1 GCA_007695015.1 Marinilabiliales bacterium | reverse complement strand
GACCGTTGTGACCGGCTTGATTTTATCGTTGCCTCTTCCTATATTTGGTAAAAAGTCCGTTGCATCAATAATCACCGGCATGAAACCCCTGCTCCGAGCCCGGCATAACCGTTCCGTCCAACATGCATTGTTGCTTATACCGTTGATCTGCCTTATGTTCTGTTGCCCGGAAGTCAGCTCCCGGGAGCGTGGTCCGGCTGAACATACCATATCGGCAGGAGTTGCCAGGGTGAACATAACCCCTGAGGTACCGGTAGTGATGGCGGGATACGGATCAAGGACGCAACCCTTCGAGGGCATTAATGATTCACTGTATGCCGTTGCTACAGTCTTCGATGACGGCCTTACAAGGGCGGCGATCATAATGGTGGAGGTACTTGCCTTCCCGCACACGGTCTGGGAGGAGATAACGACCAGGATCGAAAATGAAACAGCCATACCCCGTGATCACATCCTGCTTGTCCCGACACACACTCACGGTGCACCTTCCACCAGGATAACAGACGATTCTGACAGGCACCTTATTGACTACAACAGGATGCTGGCTGACAAAATAGTGGCTGTTACTGCCGAAGCTGCCGGCAGTATTCGGCCCGCACTGATCGGTTCGGGCAGGGGTGTATGCAAGATGAGCATGAACAGGAGGGCCCTGAACGCTGCCGGTGGCATCAGGATCGGCAGGAACCCATACGGGCCGTGTGAC
Organism: Marinilabiliales bacterium; assembly: GCA_007695015.1. Taxonomy (NCBI): domain Bacteria; kingdom Pseudomonadati; phylum Bacteroidota; class Bacteroidia; order Marinilabiliales; species Marinilabiliales bacterium. Next base: position 14,345 of record REEN01000091.1, on the reverse strand, counting down.
CATGAGGTGGGCGTGGTAAGGATAGACAATGCTAACGGAGAGCCGTTTTCACTCATCGTCAACTGGCCGACGCATGCCACGGTTATGGGGCCGGGCAATCTTATGGTAACAGGCGACTGGCCAGGTGCAGCAAGGCGGTACATCGAACGTGAGGCGCCTTTACCGGTCAGTGCCATCATTACCGCCGGAGCTTCTGGCGACATCGACCCCATATACCGTGTGCGCCCTGACTTCCGCGAAAGCGAAATGGAAGAGATAGGTATAATTCTCGGCAGGGAGGTGCTGAGGGTTGCAGAAGGCATTGAAACCTATCCGGCGGGATCTGTAAGCGCAATGCAGCGGGTAATTACCCTTTCGGGGAAAAAGCCGGCACAGTCATGGAAGCCCGAGGAGGTTTATGAACCGGGACCCGACCTTGATGTCAGGCTTTCGATGCTCAGGGTTGGAAATATCCTGTTTGCAGGAATATCGGGCGAGGTTTTCACAGAGATAGGCATGAAGGTTAAAGAGCTTTCACCCTTCAGGCATACCTGGGTGATAACCCACTGCAACGGAGCCAGCGGATACCTTGTAACCGATAATGCCTACAAGGAGGGGGGATATGAACCAAGCGTGACCAGGGCGATGCCCGGGGCCGAAGGGGCCATCATCGGCAACCTGGTTGAGATGATGTATACAATCGGAGTAGAATAACACTTAAATCATAAAATTATGTGGAAAAAGAGCTATTCAAGGCGTGAGTTCATAAAGAAAAACTCGCTGACGGGACTTGGTGCTGTCCTTGCAATGAGTTCTGCTACTGCTGCCAGTTCATTTGTTTCGGGCGATGCCGGGACTCCGGCTATTATAGGAGGTTCACCGGTGCGTACCGCCGGCTGGCCGGTATGGCCGTTCTGGGACACTGCGGCCGATGAGAAGTTTGTCGTTGATGTGCTGCGAAAGGGGGTATGGTGCCGGGCCGGCGTTGACCCCAGGGTGAGTGTCGTGTCAGAATTCGAAAGGCAATATGCTGAGAAACTCGGTTCAAAACGGTGCCTGGCGGTTGTTAATGGCACCAATTCGCTGATCATTGCACTTCGGATGCTCGATATTGGCGGTGGCGATGAGGTGATAGTCACCCCATATACCTTTATCGCCACTATCTCGGCAATACTGGAGGTAGGGGCAATGCCGGTTTTTGCCGATGTTGATCCTGCGACATTCCAGATCCGCCCTGAAAACATAAAGAAGAAGATAACACCAGCCACAAGGGCTATTTTGCCTGTACATATCCTTGGGTTACCATGTGACATGCCTGCTATCATGGATATTGCACGGGAGCATGACCTTATAGTTGTTGAAGATGCGTGCCAGGCATGGCTTGCTGAGATTAACAACCGGAAAGTCGGCACATTCGGGCATGCAGGATGTTTCAGCTTCCAGAACACAAAGCACCTTGCCATCGGCGAAGGTGGTGCGCTGATAAGCGATGATGATCAGTTCATGGACAGGTGTTATTCCTATCATGATACGGGTAGCCGTTACGGGCGGATGGACGATCTGGTAGGAGGCATATATGTTATGAGGGGGAATAATCTGAGGATGACCGAGTACCAGGCGGCGATCGGACTGGCGCAGATGAAACGGCTCGATGAGCAGACAACCGTGCGCAATATAAATGCCGCCTATCTGAAACCCCGGCTTTCAGATATTCCCGGCATCATGCCCTATGAGCTGTACGATCATGTTACAAGGGCCGCCTTTCATCTCTTTGCTTTCCGTTACAAAAAAGAGGAGTTCAGCGGTATGACCAGGCCTGAATTCCTGAGGGCGTTGCGGGCCGAAGGTGTTCCCTGCTCGGGCGGTTACAGCGGCAACCTCAACATGATGCCCTACCTGGACGAAGCCTTTAAATCTAAGAATTACCGGAATATGTATCCGGCCGGTGATCTCAATTTTGAAAGATTTGTAGAGGCAAACCGTTGTCCCGAAAGTGAGCGCCTCTGCAACGAGGAAGCTGTATGGCTGTTCCAGAGCATGCTGCTCGGAGAGCCGGAAGACATGGATGATATTTTCAACGCGATAGAGAAGATACACAGGAATTCGGGCAAAATAAAGGCAAGCCTCCAGGAGCAGTCTGATAACCTGTCATTATAAGCGCCGGTTTGGTTCCCTTTTTGCACAGGGCAATATGTCGAATGTCAAATTTGACATGCTGATGCGGTTCTTTTGCCAGGAATTGTTAATTTTGCAGGGCCTTTAGTAATATGGTCACGTGGCCGAGTGGCGAGGCAGAGGTCTGCAAAACCTCGTACGGCGGTTCGATTCCGCCCGTGACCTCTAAATGAAACCCCTTAACTGCTGATAATATGCAATTAAGGGGTTTGTTGTTTGGTGTGGTTCCCAACCGTTTCCCATTTGGCCAGGAAGATTGTTTGAAGGTGAAAACCTGAATATATTTCTGGAGTTTGTAAAACTACAGATAAAACTGCCTTTGCCGACAGCGTACCGAAGATGGTTTTATTGTTGTGTGGCGGGTTAATTAGCTTCAAGCATGGGAAATTGTAAACCAGGCTATTGCATTTAGAATTGGAATGTCATAAATTTGATTACTAACCAATAACTAGCTGCAATGAAAACATTAATCCTGCTTCTGCTACTGTTTGCCGGGGTCTGTTCGGCACAGGAGATGGTTGCACCGGTCTATCCCGGCGCCAAAAATATGGGTGTGGAACACCCAGGTGTCTTTTTAACCATTGATGATTTCCATGATGTATGGAACTATTATTTTAATGATCTTGGGAAGGGGCCTGAATCAGAGAGGGATGAAGAGGATGGAAGGAAGAGCGCCTGGTTTGTTTACCGGACTGATACGATTTATTATGAAGAGGATTATTTTATGGAGGGGGCGCCCTCCACGGTTTCATACGGTGTTAGGCTGGATTATCTTGCCGGTGAAAACCGGAATGTAAGGTATGCCATTGAGAGTGTGGCATTTAAAGTGCCAGGTACTGAAGATATAGCCGACAAATACGACTATCTCAAGTACAGGTTTTACCCATATGTATATGATGAGGAAGAGGATGGCTATGTGTGCAGAAGCTCCTATATCTACAGGAAATATTCTGAAATTGACAGGCAAAAGGATACGGCATATGCTGATGTAGAGGCAGATTATGAGAAGAATGTCCTGGAAGCAATGGAGCAGGGGGATATGATGAGAATGATGGATCTCGCCAAGGGGATGATGGGAAAATCTGAAGATAAGTTAGACCTGAGCCATTGGGTAGATTGTCTTGAAGAGATGGCACAGGAATACTATACAGTTAGAATAAGTATATCAATGTTATATGATTAAAAGCAGAAAGGCCGGTATCTTTACTGATACCGGCCCGTTTAAGAAATTATCAGGACTTTTTCTTGTGCCTTTTAATCACCCGAAGGAGATGCCTGGTTCTACTCAAAGTAATTGATGTACCAGTTGTTGGGGTCGAGCAGCAGGTTGTAGATCTCCTCCCTCTGTCCGGCCGGGTATTTTGATGATACAATACCTGCCAGGTAGGAGGGATCGTTTCTCCTGTTGGCCACCCGCATCAGGTCATAGAATCTTTTTCCTTCAAACGCAAGTTCACGCGCCCTCTCATTGAGCACCTGGTCAACAAAATAACGTTGTTTTGCCAGGAGATTGCCGGTGAAATTTTTGAACCCGATAATTTTGTTGGTATAGGGATCAGTAATGTAAATAATATCATCAAGCTCTATCTGGTCATCATCCCATCTGTTGGTGATCCTGCCGTTCCATGTCAGGGTAAGGCCAATACCAACCCTGCCCCTGACACCAAGCTGGCTCCTGTTCATGGATGTTCTTAACTGATCGAATGCACCGTCATTGAGATAGCCGAGAGCGAAGCGGTAATCAGTCGTAGGGCTACCGGTGGTCTGGTCGGTATACCTGAGGTAGATCATCAGCTCAGCCATGAAAAGATGAACGTCGGCAGCCCTGTATATGATGAAATCGGCATCCTGGTCAAACACATTCTTCCCTATATTATATTTGAAAACAACGGTGTCGACGCCCTCCATGATGTTTCTTGAGCCTACATCATCACCAAGGACACGAAGATTTATCATGTTCATGTAATCTTGCTCATCAAGTGGAGTGGAACCCCTCATGTAAACGTAGGAGTGACCGAATCCCCTGTGAAAATCGGTTGGCTGGCCAATACGGCTCATCTCCGATCGTGAGGGAGGGGTTCGGCGTGCAATTATCTGGGTTCTCCAGACAGTTTCCCAGAAATCAATGGCGTTTTTGGTCGGTTTCAACTGATATGTATGCGGTCCCCATGAGTTGAAAAGAGACTGAAACTCATTCTGCTGAAATGTTGCCTTGTTGAAGGGGATTGTCAGGATATGCTCCCTGTTGTCAACCCCCATGAATATATTACGCCAGTTATGCAAACCGAAGGTGAAGTCGAGCTGGTACCTGGTTTCATCATGGGATGTATGATAGATTACCCTTTCAAAATTCCTGCGGGCGTTCAGCAGGTCACCCTTTGTAAGATACATCTGGCCGAGAAGGGTGTGCATTGCATAGGTGTTCCAGACAGTAACACCCCAGGATTCATCCTGATTGTCGATATAGTGGTTTACCCCGACGGCTTTAATTTTTGTTTCGAGCTCCTTTGTAAACTTATTTATGATCATGTCGGTGTCATAAAGGTTCCTTTCAAGCTCGACGGGCCTGTTGTAGATCGTGTCGTTATAGTATCCATCCAGGCCAAATTCAATATAAACACTGTCAACATAAGAAACCGGTGAATTGGCAAAGGCCTCGATCTCTTCCATAGTTACCAGGGATTCGTGGATATAGGGTACCTTCCCGTATATCTGCACGGCATTGAAATATGCCCAGGCCCTCATGCACAGTGCTTCCCCGTAAAGCCGGTCATAGTTGGAAACCGGGACATTTGGATCGAGCACCTGGGGTTGTTCCCTCTCCAGGAGACGGATAAGGTTATTGGAGGCCTGGATAAGCTTGAAAAAATTTGTGGGTGAAGCGTACCGGTTGGTCCTTGATATATTGAAATTGTGTATTTCAACCAGCTCAGGTTCAGCATTGGGCGTGATCTCAAGCAGGTCCCCCCTCAGCTCTCCAAGGATGACTATCTGCTCAGCCAGGTTCTGGGCAAGGCCGTACATGCCCATGGCAACAGACCGGTACTCATACCAGTCACTGTATAGACGATCCTCTGTTACATACAGCTCCTGCTGTGGGTTAAGGAAATCTTCACATGATGACAATGTCACAACAGAAATCAGTATTACGCTGATTATGGCCGGAATAGTTCTTATGTTTTTAATTTTCGCCATTATGATTATGTTTTTTATAAACCTATTTTAATTCCTGCTAAAAACTGTCTTGGATGCGGTGACTGACCATAGTCAATTCCGCGGGCCGAATAGGAATAGGCAAATTCCGGGTCGTACCCCAGATAACCGGAGAATACGAACAGGTTGTTGGCCGACAGATAGAACTCGGCATTCTGGAACATCAGAAACTCCCTGGGAATTCTGTAGCTTACGGTAATATTCTTAACCCTGAGGTAAGATGCATCCTCGATCCAGCGGGATGAGAAAGCGGAATTTCCCATGGGATCGTTCCACAGTGCCCTTGGCACATCAGTCTCATGTCCGTTATATTGCCACCTGTTAAGCGTTGAGGAACTCTGATTGTCCAGTCCTGTCATCCGCTCATTCTGGTAGCGTACATAATTGAAGACGTCGTAACCGGCCACAAAATGCAGGTGCCCGCTTACTGTCCATCTGCCATAATAGAATATATTTTGCAGTCCCCCGAAAAAGTCCGGCATCGGAGAACCTATGATGGTCTTGTCAAAATCATTGATTATGCCGTCAGGCTCTCCCTGGCGCCCCGAAAGATCTGCGTAGATCGCATCTCCGGCCCTGTAGGGTAATCCCCTGTTGTTTACCAGCCCCCGTTCATTTGCCTGGGCTCTGGTATGATAAACACCTTCAAACAGGTAGCCGTAGAAGCTGTTGGCAGGCGAGCCGGGCTGGTTAATCAGCTGTATGCCGTTTGCGTCGGTAATAATACGGTCTCCCCGGATATCTGTCACCTCGTTACTAACTGATGTCAGAGATGCCTGGATGTCCCATTTGAATGAAATGCCATCAACTACACGTGCAAATGATTTGAACTCCCATCCGCGGTTTTCCATTGCTCCGCCGTTCTGCATGATGGTGCTGTATCCCATATATGCAGGTAGCGGACTGAATATAAGCATGTTGTCTATATGCGAAATGAAGTAGTCAATTTGCGCTGCAACACGGCTTCCCCACAGCGAGAAGTCAATTCCGGCGTTCATCTGGGTGACGGTTTCATAGGTGAGCCTGTCGTTGTACATAGTTGCCGGATACAAACCGACGGTTTCCCTGTATCTCACAGTCTGGTAGTACCTTGTGGCGCTTGCCTCGCCAATGTCGTCATTCCCTGTCTTTCCATAGCTGGCTCTTATTTTAAGCTCCTCGAGCCAGTGCAGGTCCCTCAGAAACTGTTCGCTCGAGATCCTCCATCCGGCGCCTGCCCCGTAGAACAATCCGAAAGGATTGCCACCTATTGACAGGGTGTTGCCGGCATTCCTTCCCAGTCTTGAAGAACCGTCGAGAGAGACGCTGGCGGTCAGAAGGTACCTGTCCATGTAAGAATAGTTAAGATGTTCATAAATCGAAATCCAGTTCCAGGTCCTGTTTTGTCCGCCCAGTTCCCTGAGGTTATCCTGACCGTGTTGAATAGCACGGTACCGGTCATTCGGGTGGGCATTTTTGGTCAGTCCCCAGTCCATCTCAAACTGGTTAGTCTGAATGTTCACGCCTGTACTGGAGATTATCCTGTGCTGCCCGAAAGTGTTCTCGTATAAAGCATAGTTATTGTTGTAGAAAGTGGTGATGGAGTTGTTGGTGGCTTTTGATACATTGATGGCCTCCTGGTCATAATAGAGAGCCATACCCTGGTTAGGCATGAATATCAACTCCTTCATCACGTTGTAGCCCAGGCTGAAGTTGCTTTTAATCGAAAAATTGTTTGATACTATCGCGTTGAAGTTCAGGTTCGAAATAAAGTTATAGTTGTCGTTTCCTGCCGAATAGTTTTGTATTGTAGCGAGCGGGTTGCTGACACCCAGTTCGTCAACCTCAGATAACCTGATCAGCATCCTTCCTTCAAGGTCATACTGGTAGGGGTTAATCAGAGGCGACTTGGCAAGGCTTGTCAGTACCGGACTGGTACCGTTGGCCGATGTTGTCTCCCTCAGATCGGCAGAGCTGTAATTGAGGGAAACACCAGCATCCATCCCCAGCCACCTGAACATGTTGAGCCGGCTTACAAAACGGAGGTTATAACCCTCATAGCCGGTGTTCCTGATAATACCTTCACTGTTCAGGTAGCCGAATGACAGGCCGTACCTGGCAATTTCGTCACCACCCTTAACTGTTATGTTGAAATTTGACATATATGAATTGTCAAAGATCAGTTCCTGCCAGTTGGTGTTGTGCTGATAGTCGATAAACCTGTCATCATCCCTTTCAAGAAAAAGGTTGGGATATTCCTCAGTTATATGCTCTTCAAGCATGGGTGAGGAAAACAGTATCTCATTCATCAATGTCTTGTGCTGTTGCGCGTTCAGCTGGGGTATCAGTGTGGGCGGGGTTAGTGAATACCCTCCCCTGAAATCAACGTCGATCGTGGTTTCTGTTATGTTGGGATCGAGGGTTTCAATGAATATTATGCCGTTGGATCCTCTTGATCCATAGGCAGCGGTTATGGCGGGATCTTTTACAACGGTGATACGGGAAATATCGAACGGGTTTATCGCCATCAGGGGGTTGTATGCATAACCATGGAGGTTTGAACCGAAAACCCCGTGTTCTAACAGAGGTATACCGTCTACTACGTAAAGGGGCTGACTGGATGCATTGATGGAGTTCAGTCCTCTTATCATTGAAACGGTCCCGCTGGCGGGTGTCCCTGACAGGTTTTCTATGTGCATACCAGGTACACGGCCCTGCATGAACTGGTCAACTGATAGTGACGATGTATGATAGATCCTGCTGATGTCGACGTTATCAAATGAAGCAACCAGGTTTCTTCGGCTAAGTCTCTGCGACAGGATCTCCAGTTCATCATATCCTGATGAGATACCGGTAGCCGTCAGGTAGATCGTCAGGTAATCGCGGGAGTTTAAAAATATCCTCTGCTCTTTAAATCCCCTTAAGGGCGATACAATGACCCAACTATCCCCGGAAGGTGCCAGCAACCTGAATGTGCCGGTTTCATCTGTCACTACCGGCATTTCATCCGAGCCTTCCACACTGATTGTGATGTCCGATGCCGGCCTTCCGCTAGAGGTTAAAACAACCCCTTCAACGGTGAACAGAGATTCCTGGTTTGCTGAAAGATTAACTACTGACAGCATAAAGGCGCCCACCAGGACCACATTCCTGATATCAAGCATATTTCTGAATATGTACATCATTTTTAAGTATTTACATTTATTACTATTGCCAGATATTAAAAATCATAGGGAATGAACATAATGTTGTCTAATGCCAGGCCATTGAGTAATACATTACCCGGCTCTTTGTAAACGAATCTTACCCTGGTTTCACCATATTCTGCTTTATTGTCGACAAATGCATCGAACGAGTTGAGTGTCCCTCTTGGTACGTGCCTTCTTGCTAATTCACCTGTCACACTAGGTAATACCTGCCCCCGAAAACGCTGGTAATCGGCCCAGTCCATGGTTCTTACAAGTTCATCATTCACAAAGATATCATAGATGCCTCCGACGTTCATGTTGGTTCCCACTACCATAAGGTACTTTCTCGGGAAGAGGTTCCTGATCTTGAACTCAATAGAGTAAGTGCCCGAATACCTGGACGGGAAGGCGACCCTGAACAATGAATCGTTGGAAGCATTTGCATTGTAATCCCTGTTAGGAGTAAATGCCATATCACTTACAATGGTTACGTTTTCACGCCAGGCATACCTGTTGATGCCCGTCTCCCTGAGAAGACTTTCACCCTCAAAATTCACTGCTCCCTTGTACAATGTATCCGGAACCTGGAAGTTTTCATAGCTGTATACATAGCCGTTACTGCATATCACCCGGTTTGCTACAGTATATTCAATTATGACGCTGTCACCCAATATATTCTTCATCTTTACCGTGTCCCTGTTTGTCGGTATTCTGAAGGTCCTTTCCTCGATCATGTTCTCAAAAACACCCTGCTCAAGAAGGTAGGGGATAAGTATGTCTTTTTGCCATTCTACCGGTATATCAGTGTGATCCTGGTAAGTTCCCATGAATTCGGCCATTTCAGTCAGGGCCTGGTTGTACTCGGGTTCGTTCGGGAACACTATTGTAGCAGTACGGTTCCTGAACTCCTTGCGAACCGGGAAGAACTCCTCTTCAAATTCATTGTATATTATGGCAACAGTGTCAAATATTGTGTTCCCCTCTTCGTCAAAGCCTATCGGGCGGCTTTTTTCCATGTCTACAATTATCGAGTCAAGATCATCGATATAGCTTTTAAGGATAGGGTTGTTGGCTGCAAAATATTCGTAGATATTAGGCCTGGGAAATCCAACTTCAGAAAGGATAAAGTACTTGCCGTTCTCATAGAGAGGGCTTTCATAACTAACGGCAATATCGTCAAATAAAAGATTTGCACCCGTATTGTCAAGCAATGCAAACTTTTCTGCCAATGTCTGGACTTTCACCTTGCCTGTTATGCTTGAGGACTGAATGACATGCCTTGAAATATGGTAGTCAAGCAGGCGGGTTGTAACTTCGTCCTCCTCCCTGAACCTGACAATTGCCTCATTATCGGGAATGAAGAGCGTGTAGGAATCGTTTGATAAAAACAGGGTGTCGTATTTATTTTCCTTTATGTATTCCACGAATGACGTCAGGTCCTGATTATTTTGGATTGCAGCCCAGACATTTTCATTCACGGTCTCAGGGGTTGATAAATAATGATCCTGCCACCTTTCCTCACAGCCTGCCATCGCAAATATCATGGCAATGCTGATAATGGTCCCGGTAATGTTGTTTTTATATTTCATCGGTTTATACTTTTTAATTATTAGACAGGTTCAAATCTTATAACATCCCATTTGAAATTTCCGGGGATAAGCGCACTGATAGTTACAACATGGCTTTCGTACCTTGCAAAATCTATGGTGCCGACCAGCGTGTTCTGGAACGGGTTGTTTGCAGAGCCGCCGCTCGAAAGGTCAATCAGTCCCCCAATCTTCACGCCGTCAATAAAAACTTCCACAACGGCGTTCCGGGTGTTAAGCCGTTCGGCTCTCAGTATTACCCTGTATCTGCCCTGGACGATCCTGGGAAGACTGTAGCTAACCGTAAAATCGCCGTTTATCATAATGTAATCGTTACTCCAGGCGTTGGTTTCCTCAGCGGTCCTTTTTACGTAATAGAGATCCTCTCCCGAGTAATCAACCACCGATAGCAGTGAAGGATCTTCGATCAGGAACTCGCCCAGCTCGTTCCTGAATTGGTTAAAGTAGGGCTCATTCCAGAATTCGAAGTTCATGGTTGCCCTGGAAGGGGGCACAGGCTTCATCACACGGTCAATAAAGTGAATTGCCCCGCTTCGGGTAATAATGTTACTGGCGTCGTAATTGAATCCTATCCAGTCAATTATGGTGGTATCCTGCCCCACGATGATTGTCTCGAAAATCGTCCTCCCCCTGTTGATAATGATATCAACGCCCCGCCCGTCTATGTGGACAGGCACCTCGCCATAGTTGGTGTAGTTGGTGGCAACATCAACAAACTCATCCATAAAGAAGATGCCGGTAAGCATATGGTAACCAACGAAGTTATAGAGTGGGTTGGCAGGATTTGTGTAGTCGTTATCGTCAGGACTTACTTTCTCAATAAGGTCGTCGATTGAATATACACCGTGTTTGTGGTATATGCTGTCATGCTCCAGCAAAAGCGTGAATGGCTGGGCATTGTTCTCCTCGTCTTTCACGTCGATATTGGTGATCTCGTCAAATCCCGTCAGCTCAACAGCCTCCCTGAAAATCGAATACCCATCATTGAGTTCCAGCCACTGGTAAGTTGTCAGGGCAACCGGTGTAAGCATTTCTCCCAGAAGATGGACATATCCGTTTGAGACCTCTATATCAGTCTCTGTCAGGGGTGCCTGGTTATTGATCAAATAGTATGAGGTATCGGTTTCTATGACGAAGCTTACTATGAGCAGGTCATCAGAAAGAGTGGGCTCCGGTAGTGCCCCGAACGGAAAATCATTTGAATGAATGCTTATGTTGACCGCATGGTACTTTCCGATCAACTCAGCATATCCCGGTTCATTGAGCAGATCGTCCAATGAATTGAAACGTCCATGGTTTTCAATAAATCTCCTTACTGCGTCGTTATCGGGCAGAAAAAGAGAATATCCCAGTCCGTGCGGATTGTATGCACTTAACGTTTTATCAAGTCCGCCTTTCTGTAAGATGCGCAGGAAGCTTGAAAATTTCTCTTCATTTTCAACGATATAATCATATACGGTAAACTGGGCCATATCTTCAAAACCCGCTTCCACCGGCTCATCAACGCATGAAAGCAAACTGATTGCAATAAATACGGCACCTGTTAAAAAAATTAACTTCTTCATAATCATTTGCCTGTGTTTATAATAATGTATGTCTCCTTAATAATCATAATAGGGATTTTGTACCAGGTTCCTGTTGCTTTCGATCTCCTGGTCATATATTGGCAAATACCATCCCAGCGGGTTATTGAGTTTCATCGAGAGAATCCTTTTCTGGGTTGAAGGAACATTGCTTACCAGAATGTTGATCAGCACGTTCTTTCGGGCGTAATTGTTTCTTCTTCCCATCCTGAGAAGGTCAAACCAACGTTTCCCCTCATAGGCGAATTCCCGGGCCCTTTCGTTCAGTATCGCGTCCTCGTAGGCAATCTCAGAAGCAGGCAGGCTGATGGGTGGTACGTCTGCCCGGTTACGGATATCGTTTATAATATCCAGCGCTTCAGAAAATCTTCCGAGCTGGGAAAGAGCCTCAGCCTTCATCAGCAGCACATCAGCGTACCGGTATACGATAAAATTGGCGCTTCTCTGGAGGAAACCTGGTCGTGTCGATGTGCCGTCCCCTGCAAGTCCCACGTACTTCCAAATGATAAATTCATCTTCCCCGTACCTTTTAATGGATGCATCTTCTCCCCGGTAGAGCTCTCTTGCATACCTCCTGCCGAACATCTGTATTGCTACCTGACTGGGGTCAAAATAATTGGCATTCCGGTTTGTCATCCCATAGAGGCTGTTCTGCTGACCCAGGTTATCGTCAAACTGCAGTTCAAAAATACCTTCGGCGGTGTTACCCGGGTGGAACAGTTCAAACCACCGGGAGCTCATCAGCAGCAGGTGGTTGTCAGCCCTCTCAATCCTCTCTACATAATCTATTACAGCCTCATAGTCGAACTGCCACAGCGCTATGTCGGCCAGCAGGGCGTCGTACGCTGCTCTTGTGGCCCTTCCCTTGTTCTCAACAATGGTCCTGTACCCCTCAACCGGGGCATAACGCCTGAACTGCTCAAGCTCACTTCTTATATGGATAAGTATCTCATCTCCATCTGTCTTTGGCAGGTACACCTCTGCTTCATCTGTGCTTGTTGAATGCAGGACGAGCGGTACATCTCTGTAAACCCTTACCAGGTAGAAGTAACTCAGTGACCTGAGGAAATAGGCTTCTGCCAGGTAGGCCTGAAGCTGGTAATCGGTAAATGTATCATCAATCAACCGCACTTCCGGTGCATTTTCAATCACTTCATTGCAGTAGTTGATAATTCTGTAGAAATTATTCCAGTTGGTAAGATGATTGTCAGGGTGTATGTTGCCGTTCATGATCCTCCTGTCGGCATCGGGCATGTTGCCTCCGTCGGTTATCATGTCGGCGCGGAGTTCACCCAGCCGGAACAGATGTCCGTCCATACCTCTGAAAGCCTCGTAGGCGCCCATAACCACTGCCTCAACTTCCTCCTTGGTCTGCCAGAAATGTTCCCTGGTAAGCCCCTCGGGGGGTAGCAATTCAAGCCAGTCATCACACGAAACCTGCATGAACACGGCCAGTACGATTAATAGATATTTAGTTTTCTTCATCAGTATTATGTTAGCAGTTTATCCACTATTTTATTTTAGAAGCCGATATTTATGGTCAGTGTTGTAACCCTTGGGGGCGGGGTATTGGCCCTGTCAACGCCTATCCAGAAGGGATTGCTTGCATCCTGGCCCACTTCAGGGTCCTGACCCGAGTAGTTGGTGAAAGTATAAAGGTTTCTTGCACTGAGTGAGATGCTTGCCGAGCGGGCATTGAACCTTTGGGCGATCCTGTCACCCAGCCTGTAACGGACCTGAAGGCTGTTTACCCGCAGGAAATCCCCTCTTTCAACATACCTGTCAGATCCAAGATTATTTGCCGGATGGTCCATATATGCCCTGGGTATCATACCCGGTTCATCCTGTCCCTGTGTCCTCCATCTGCTCAGAACAGCCTTGCTCTGGTTATTGCGGTTGAGCATTCCCTCGGTCTGGATCGCGACCATGTTGATTATGTCAAAACCGAGACGGTAGTGAAAGCTCACCGTAAGGTCAAAGTTCCTGTACCTCAAAGAGCTGCCGAAGCCTCCAGTAAAGCGGGGGTTTGAATTTCCCAGATAAACCACATCGTTGAGGTCTATCTGCCCGTCATTATTGGTGTCTTCATAGATGGCATCCCCGCCGCGGAATGTATATGTTCCCAGGTATGTCATGGGTATCGGGTTGCCTTGACTGTCGCGGAGGATGTTTCCTTCGGCATCCCTGGCAAAGGCATCGGTATCGGTGGGATAAACACCATGGTACCTGAAACCGAAAAATGACCCGATGGGCTCTCCGACAACCACCCTCCTTGGAAATTCACCGTTACCGATGGCGGTTGATTGCTCAGTGTTGAAGTTTTCAGGAAGGCTGAGGAACCTGTTGGTGTTCTGGGTGGTGTTAAAGTTGACTGACCATCTCCAGTCCGCCGTCCTGATGATCCTGTAATCCATCATGAATTCCCAGCCCCTGTTGAGGAGTTCTCCTCCATTCAGAAAACGGAGCTGGTTGAAGCCTGATGATGTCGGTATCCTATAATTCTCAAAAAGAAGATCCTCGGTTAACTTTTCATAAACCTCTGCAGTAAGAAATACGCGGTCGTCAAAGAGGTTAATGTCTATACCAACATCATATGAGGTAATGCTTTCCCACTGCAAATT
>REEN01000090.1 GCA_007695015.1 Marinilabiliales bacterium | reverse complement strand
CCTTATATTTGCACCATAAATATACACCCGCAGCCAAATGGCCAAAGAAAAAAAATCAATCCTCGTAGTCGACGACTCAGAAACCAACCTGGTGCTGATGGAAGCGCTGCTTGCCGACAAAGGGTGGGAGCTCAGCAAGGCCACTTCAGGTAAGACTGCCCTTGGGATGATCAGCAAATCGAAGCCCGACCTGATCCTGCTCGACCTGCTAATGCCGGGTATTGACGGGAATGAGATGCTTGACAGGCTGAAAGCCGGCGAGCAGACCGCCGATATACCTGTGATAGTGATCTCGGCGGTACACAACAGCGAGGCACGTATCACCTGCCTGGAGAAAGGTGCCCTGGATTACCTCACCAAGCCCGTCAATATAAACGAGATGCTGAAAAAGGTTGAAAAGGTGCTTGAAGAATAAACGGCTGCCGGCCATCCCGCGGTGCCTCGTGAACCTGCCCGGTGCCTCGTGAACCTGCCCGGTGCCTCGCAAAAATTCCCCTGAAGCCAGGTAACCGTGACTGGTGCCTCTCCGGCATTACCGTTGCTCCGTCATAAACCCCGGCGCCACACGAAAGACCCGGTGGACCTTAACCCAGCCGGCTCAGGGCATTAATTATATCATGACTTATTATCTCGACCTTCTTGCCGTCAAGCTTGATTATCCTGTCGTGCCTGAACTCCGCAAGCGTCCTTATCATGCTCTCCTTGGTGGTGCCGGTGAAATCGGCCAGTTCACGCCTTGAAAGCGGCAGGTCGAACACATCACTGCCAAAGATCTCTTTCGAGAAAAAGAGCAGCATCTCAGCTACCCGGCCCGGCAACTGCTTCTGAAGGTGATTTGTAAATTTAGTGAGCATCCTAAACCCCTCATTGCTCATCTGCTCCAGGAGCCTCACAGCAAAAAGTCCGTTAGACGATATAACATCCTTCAGATCTGCCACGCCGGTCATGACAACCTCCGAATCCTCAACAGCTATTGCGCTGTACTCATATGGCCCTTCACCGAAGACTGAAGGAAGTCCGATAAAACTGTCACTTACAAAAACATCAAGAATGATCACCCTGTCATTCCGCACCTCCTTGCTGATCTTGACCAGCCCCTTCTTAAGGTAAAACATGTGCGAAACGGGAGTGCCCTGCCTGAATATCAACTCGCCGGCCCTGTAATTGACAGCAAGGCTGGCCTGACTCAACACCTCAAACTGTGTCTCGTCAAGCAGATCAAAAAAGCAGATCCTTGAGCCGTCTTCTCTTGTTAGGTTATCTGACATAAGGCAGAAAAAATCTCTTTGATTCTCAAATGTAGATGAATTTTTTCAAATATAACATTTCCCGGCAGCATCCCCGCTGCCAATCAGCCCCGGCACCAGGTCTTTCCCTCACCCTATCTTCAGGCTGAGCCGCGAAAACACCATCAGCACAAAACCAAGTATTGCCAGCACAACACCCGGCAGCGCGTTGTTCAGGGTCAGCACGGCATCCCTGAACGAAAGTTCGATAACAGACTCAGAAGTAACACCCAGGATGACAAGGGCTATGCCGCCAAGCAGGGCCACGGCAGCAAAGGCAAATTTTAAAATGAACACCCTGTACTCCTTCTCAGCCAGGTTGACGATAACCTCCGGGGGCATGTCCCCGGGGATCTCGATCTTTTTGAGGTTAAAGCCAAAAGGTATCTTCATGATAACATAAAAATACAAAATTTTCCCGAAGCAGCGCCTAACCCTCTATCTCCCCGTGGTATTCCTGCAGCGACTTGACCTTGTAACGGCCGTTGAGGCGCTCCCTTATCCCCTCGGTGGCGGCAAAGGCGGCTGCAGTGGTGGTGATATAGGGAATGTTGTGCCTGATGGCCGATTTGCGGATGTAGCTGTCGTCATATTCGCTGAGCCTGCCCGCCGGCGTGTTGACGATCAGGTCAATGTGCCCGTCCACTATGGCATCCAGGATATTCGGGCGGTTCTCATGCAGCTTGTTGATGAACAGCGCCTGTATACCGTTGTCATGAAGAAAATTGCACGTGCCCTCCGTGGCCATGATCCTGAAGCCCAGTTCGCGAAAGCCCCTCGCCGTCTTAAGGATCTTGTCCTTATCGCGGTCGGCAATGGTGATCAGCACCGTGCCCGATACCGGCAGGGGCGTTTTGGTAGCCTCCTGCGACTTGAAAACCGCCATCCCGAAGCTGTCGGCCATACCCAGCACCTCCCCGGTAGAGCGCATCTCCGGGCCCAGTACCGGATCCACCCCGGGGAACATGTTGAACGGGAACACCGACTCCTTCACCCCAAAATGTTTGATATTGTTCTTTCTGAGGTTGAAATCGCCCAGCTTCTTCCCAAGCATTATTTCGGTGGCGATCTTCGCCATCGGTATGTTGCATATCTTCGAAACCAGCGGCACGGTGCGCGAAGCACGCGGGTTGGCCTCCAGAATATACACCACATCCTTGTAGATCGCGTACTGTATATTCATCAGTCCAACGACATTCATCTCGATGGCGATGCGGCGCGTGTACTCCTCTATCAGCTCTATCTGCTCCTCAGGGATAATCACCGGCGGTATCACGCAGGCCGAATCACCCGAGTGGATTCCCGCGTATTCGATGTGCTGCATCACGGCCGGCACGAAGGCATCGGTGCCGTCGGCAATGGCGTCGGCCTCGGCCTCGATGGCATCCTCCAGGAACATGTCTATCAGCAGCGGCCTGTCGGGCGTAACATCAACGGCAGCGGTAACATACTGCCTCAGCATCTCCTCGTCAAGTATCACCTTCATCCCGCGTCCGCCCAGCACGTATGAGGGGCGCACCATCAGCGGGTAGCCGATCCTGCCGGCAATCTCCACCGCCTCCTCAAGGGTGCTCGCCATGCCCGATGCCGGCTGCGGGATGTCAAGCTTCTCCATGATCTTCCTGAAGTGGTCGCGGTCCTCGGCATCGTCGATGGTACGGGGACTTGTCCCGATGATCCTCACCCCGTTCTCCTCCAGCTCCCTGGCGATGTTCAGCGGCGTCTGCCCCCCAAACTGCACTATCACCCCATCGACCTTCTCCTTTTCATAGATGCTCAGCACATCCTCGACGGTAAGCGGTTCGAAATAGAGCCTTCCCGAAGTATCGTAATCGGTCGACACCGTTTCGGGGTTGCAGTTCACCATGATCGATTCAAACCCAGCGTCCCTGATGGCAAAAGCCGCATGAACACAGCAATAGTCGAACTCGATGCCCTGTCCGATGCGGTTAGGCCCGCCCCCCAGCACCATGATCTTTTTGCCGCCGCCCGGCGCAACAGTGTCGGGCCCGTTATAGGTCGAATAGTAATAAGAAGCATCGGCGCCGCTCACCGGAATTGAATCCCATGCCTGGCCCATGCCCAGGGCAAGGCGTCTTTCGCGAATCTCCCTTTCGGGGAAACCGACGATCTGAGCCAGGTACTTATCGGCAAACCCGTCTTTCTTGGCCCGCAGCAGCAGCTCATCAGGAATTCCGGTATCCCGGAAGCCGATAATCTCCTCCTCCAGCTCCACCAGCTCCTTCATCTGTTCTATGAACCACGGCTTGATGTGGGTTTTACGGTGCAGCTCTTCGACCGTTGCCCCTTTCCGCAGCGCCTCGTACATGATGAACTGGCGCTCGCTCGACGGGACATTCAGCATCACCATCAGCTCATCAAGCCCCTTTTTGTTGAAATCCTTCGCGAAACCCAGTCCGTACCGCCCGACCTCAAGAGAACGTATCGCTTTCTGCAGCGCCTCCTTGTAGTTCTTCCCGATGCTCATCACCTCGCCCACAGCCTGCATCTGGGTCCCCAGCCTGTCCTCCATCCCGTCGAACTTCTCGAACGCCCACTTCGCGAACTTCACCACCACGTATCCATCCAGGGGAGTGTATTTTTCAAGCGTGCCACCCCTCCAGTAGGGGATCTCGTCGAGGGTCATTCCCCCTGCCAGCAGCGCCGATATCAGCGCAATCGGAAAACCCGTGGCCTTCGAAGCCAGGGCCGACGAGCGCGACGTTCGCGGATTTATCTCGATCACTACCACACGGCCCGTTTCCGGGTCATGAGCAAACTGCACGTTGGTGCCGCCAATAACGCCCACATCCTCAACGATGCGCCATGCATAATCCTGCAGTCTCTCCTGCAGCTCCTGCGATATGGTAAGCATCGGCGCCGTGCAGAACGAATCGCCCGTATGCACCCCAATGGCATCTACATTCTCGATAAAGCATACCGTTATCATCCGGCCCTTCGCGTCCCTCACCACCTCAAGCTCCAGCTCCTCCCATCCCAGCACCGACTCCTCCACCAGCACCTGGTTCACCATGCTCGCATCAAGTCCCCGAGACGCCACAGTCCGCAGCTCCTCAAGATTATATACCAGTCCCCCACCTGTGCCCCCCATCGTATACGCAGGACGTATCACCAGCGGGAAGCCCAGTTCCGCGGCCACCCTTTCGGCATCGGCCAGGGTATTGACAGCCGTCGACCGCGGCATCTCGATGCCCAGCCGCTCCATCGAGTTCTTGAACTCGGTGCGGTCCTCGCCCTTCTCTATCGCTTTCAGGTTAACCCCTATGACCTCAACATTATACTCATCAAGAACACCGCTGTTGGCCAGCTCGAGGGAGAGGTTCAGCGCCGTTTGTCCCCCCAGGTTGGGCAGCAGCGCATCGGGCCGCTCCTTCTTTATGATCTCGGTCAGCGCGTACATGTTCAGCGGCTCGATATAGGTATGGTCGGCCATCTCAGGATCGGTCATTATCGTTGCCGGGTTGGAGTTCACCAGCACTATCTTGTATCCCAGCGAGCGCAGCGCCTTGCAGGCCTGGGTTCCCGAATAGTCGAATTCACAGGCCTGGCCTATGACGATTGGTCCCGAGCCGATGATCAGGATCTTGTTGAGGTCTTCCCTTCTTGGCATTGAATTAAGATTTTGAACCCCCGGCAGCGTCCGGCGAGCGCAGTTGATAAAGCTAACATCTCCAGGGCGCAGCCCCATGAAACAGATGATTTATTTCCGGTCCGGAGGATCGGTGTGCCGACCCCGCGCAGCGGGTGAGCCGGGCTAAGCCAATCTAATCATCCGGACGGTTGAAACCAGCGAAGCCAATTAATCACCCCGATAAATTAAATCCCTGCGAAAATAATCGAAAAATTGATTGCATCAAATCCCTGTCAATCTCATTTACATCCAATCAAAAAAGTTCAACCGGGTCAATTTCCAGAAACTCCTGCCACGATAAGCTTTTGTTATCAATTAAGTAGACCCTGTCAGGATTAAACCTGGAGGAGAAAGTATTCATCCCCCTTCTGGCGAAACCGGAATGGCCGCTCTTTACCTCAA
This sequence comes from Marinilabiliales bacterium, assembly GCA_007695015.1. Taxonomy (NCBI): domain Bacteria; kingdom Pseudomonadati; phylum Bacteroidota; class Bacteroidia; order Marinilabiliales; species Marinilabiliales bacterium. Next base: position 10,091 of record REEN01000090.1, on the reverse strand, counting down.
CAGCAACAACCTTACCACGTTTCTCAAGAACAAAATCAACCTCCTCACCCCTTTCCCTCCAGTAATAAACAGAATAATCCCCGCCTGCAGAATTATTAATCAGATGGGCTCCGGCAACCGACTCAATTAAGTGCCCCCACTTCACCGGATCAAGTATAATCTCGCCAAACATTTCATTTCTTTGTGCACTCAGAAGCGCGTTATTGTACACCTGGAACTTAGGGCTTGATGAGCGTTTCCTTATAGTTCCCGATGCATATTTTTCTATCCCGCCGAGCAATCCCGCGGTATCAAGCAACCGGAGATAATGCGCCAAAGTTGTTGTGTTGCCTGCATCATGCAATTGCCCGAGAATTTTGGTATAAGACAATATCCTTCCGGAATAGAGGCAACCAAGTTCAAAAAGCATCTTCATCAATGCAGGTTTATCAACACGCGTCAGCATCAGGATATCCTTCGAAACGCTTGTCTCTATTATACTGTCTCTTATATACCGTTTCCAGCGGGGTTCATCATCAACAAGCGGTGCACTGCCGGGATAACCGCCAAACCATGCATACTTTTCAGCATTCCAGCCAAAAGCGCCTGACATTTCAGACAACGACCAATGTGACAATTGAATAATCTCAAACCGGCCGGTAAGAGATTCAGTAAGCCCTTTTTTAAGCAGCAGACGTGAAGACCCAAGCAGCAGTAACTTTATCCGGTTTCCCAGGCGGGTATCCTCATCCCAGTATTTTTTAACTGTCTCACTCCAGTTGGAAACTTTTTGGATCTCATCGATAACAAGCAAGAACTCACCGGCCGTGCCGGTACGGAGCCTCAACCTTGCCGCCTCCCATACCTGTCCGAGCCATTCAGCATTCCCGGCAGGAACATCATCGGCAGATTCAAAAATCCACGGAACATCCAGGTCTTTTACCAACTGCCCTGCAAGGGTAGTCTTCCCCACCTGTCTCGGCCCCATCAATACCTGGATAAACCGTCTGGGCTCAATTAACCTCTTCTTAACAAACTTATAATGTGGTCTTAAAAACACTTTCGTCAATTTACTCAATATATTGAGTAAATTTACTCAATATAACAATAATTCCAAAACAAATTTCACTTAAGCTGCACCTCCCCGGCAGCATTTAAGTCACTTACTAATAAATCCCTCATAAAAATCATTTTTATCACCCGAAGATAAAATTATTAAACTGTCCGGATAACCCTTTTCCCCTCCTTGTAAAATCTCAGATCCGCAGCAGGATCTCAACAATTCTTTCGGCAGCGCGGCCGTACCGCAGCCCGGGCACCGAGTCTTTTTCTACCCCATCTCCCTCATCAGCACCTTAACGATGCGGTCGGCAGCACGGCCGTCCCACAGCTCCGGAACCGAGCCATTTTTACCCCATCTCCCTCATCAGTATTTCAACAATTCTTTCGGCAGCGCGGCCGTCCCACAGCTCGGGCACCGAACCTTTTTTGGCGGCGCCATCCAGCACCTCCAGGGCCGTTGAGGCGACCCTTGAAAAGTCCGTTCCCACCAAAAAGTTGGTCCCCACCTCCACCGTCACCGGCCGTTCGGTATTATTTCGCACTGTAATACATGGCACCCCAAGGAAAGTCGTCTCCTCCTGTATGCCGCCGCTGTCGGTTACCACCAGCGCCGCATTTTTGACCAGGGCCAGGAAGTCGATATAGCCCAGCGGATCAACCATCACCACGCTCTCCGGCACCAGTCCCCCGAGTCCGAACCTGGAAATATTCCCCCGCGTTCGCGGGTGCACCGGGAAGAGCACCTTTTTGCCTCCCTGCTCCGCTATCCCCGCCAGCATCTCCAGCAGCCGCTTCAGCGACCCCTCCTCATCGACATTCGAGGGGCGGTGAAAAGTCACCAGCACATAATCGCCCGCCACCAGTCCGAATTCCCCCACGGCCCCTGAGGCATCGATCTTCGGCATATAGAACACCAGGCTGTCTATCATCACGTTGCCCGTGAAGAACACCTTAGCCTGATCGATCCCTTCCGCCGAAAGGTTCTCCATCCCGCTCTTTTCGGTAACAAACAGGAAATCGGAAACCACGTCGGTAAGCACCCTGTTAACCTCTTCCGGCATCGACCGGTCAAAACTCCTAAGTCCCGCCTCCACATGGGCCACCTTTATGCCCATCTTCACCGCCACCAGGCTGCAGGCGAGGGTGGAGTTCACATCGCCCGGCACAATTACCAGTCCGGGCCCCTCAGCCTCCAGCACCTCCTCGAAGGCCATCATTATGCGGGCCGTCTGCGACGCGTGCGAGCCGCCGCCCACGCCAAGGTAGAAATCGGGCCTCGGCATCTCCAGCTCGTCGAAGAACACCTTCGACATCTTCTCGTCAAAATGCTGTCCCGTGTGGCAAATCATGTGCTGCACACCGGCGCCGGACTTCTGAAAAGCCTTATGAACGGGCGCTATCTTGATAAAATTCGGCCTCGCGCCGACAACGGAAATAATTTTTCTCATCAATGATATTTATTCGCAAAAACAGGATTGTATCTTAATCCATTTCTGTAATTCAGCAAAAATACTGCGTTTCAGAAACAAATCAAATTTCCCGGAAGCCTGCAGATGCCATACAGAGGAATATTTGAAAAGTCATCGAAATAACGGCTACGGCCTACTCCCCGCACATATCGTCAATAAGCCTCTGTGCCAGTTCATGGCCCAGCTCCAGTGCCCTGTGCCAGTCGGCGCAAGCCCCTTCCGTATCTCCCAGCCTGAATTTCCCGATGCCCCTGTAGAGCCAGGGCTCATCATATTCAGGATTCAGGTCCAGGGCGCGGTTGTAATCGCTGATCGCCCCCTCATCATCTTCAAGAAAAGTCCAAACCCTGCCACGGAGGTACCATGCCTCCGCGTTGCCGGGATTCAACCTCACTGCAATGTTGAAATCATCAAGGGCCCCCTGGTACTCTTCATTGAGGAGAAATATGTAACCCCTTGTAAGATGAGCATCGAAGTGATCAGGATCGACAGCCGTCAGCCTGTCGAGGTCACTTACCGCACCATCAAAATCATTCATATTTCCGCGGGCACCTGCCCTCTGCATAAGCGCCCCGGTGTGCAGGCTGTCAATCTCCAGCACCTTTGAAAACTCCCCGGCAGCAGCTTCGTAGTCACGACTTCCCATCAGTTCCATACCCCTGTCATAATGACCCTCAGCCACGCTGGCCGGACCAGCCTCTTCAGCCAATGCAGCCGGATCAGTCTCTTCAGCCATGGCATCCTGACCGGCCTCCTCCGCTTCCCGCCTTTCCATCGCCCTTTCGGCCACAGACCGCTCCTCCAGGGCGGGGTCAGGCATGTACGTCAGGAAAAGAATTATTGCCGATAGTCCGATAAGCGCCAGGAATGCCACCCGGCCAACCACCTTAAGCTGGTTGTACTTTTTGATATCGGCAAGCTCTTCGGGACTGATGTGGTATCCGCAGTTACTGCACCGCACTTCCTGCGAGGCGGTTTCGCCGGTGCAGCGCGGACAGGTGATCTTTGGCATGGCAGGCAGTTTATGGTTTGCCTATAAATATAGCACCCCGAACAATAAAATCAAAACTTTGTTAATGAATAACAATGTACAACACAAACAACAAGCAAGATGAACACTAAAGTTATCATACCCGCCCTGGCCGGAGTTGCTGCAGGGATAATTCTCATCATACTGATCATGGTCTCTTCGGGACAATCGATGATGCTGAAAGAAAAACAGGTGTCCCATAACTTCGAAGATGCCGTTGAACTCATTGAAACAACAGTAAGGCAAAAGGGGTGGACGATCCCGGCAGTCCACAACATGCAGGCAACACTGGCAAATTTCGGCCATGATGTAGAAAAGATGAAGATATTTGAGATCTGCCACCCGGACATTGCATATCAGATCCTCTCACAAGATGATGAGAGGATAGTGTCATCTCTGCTACCCTGCCGCTTATCGGTCTATGAAAAGTCCGATGGCAACGTATATGTCTCCTGGATGAACATGAGGTTTGTGGGCCGGCTGATGAAGGGCGCCATACCCGGGGCCTTTGCCGAAGCATCATCTGCCACTGACCAGATTGTCAATGTCCTGCTGCAATAGCCCCTTCGCATTTCCAGGCAGTGCGAAGCCATACACCCGTTTCAGGATGGCCACAGAAGAACCGGCCGTATACTGAATTAATCTGCACGTGCCAGGATTATTTTCTCAGCACATAAATAAAGTACTTCTCTCATCATCAGCCTTGAGAGCATTTACAATATTTTCATTAATTAACTCATAATGGACAACATCAAATTCCGAATTACTTATATCCTCCTTCATTTCAGCCATTTTGTGGTCATGCCTGAAATCAGTCAGCAGCAAGTACCCCCCGCTTTTTAATGTGCGATGGACTTCAGAAAGAAATTTGCTGAAAAGCAAATACCTGTGTGAAGATTCAACATTCAGCACTATATCAAAAATGTCATTTTCAAAAGGCAGCCCTTAAGCATTACCCAGGCTTCTACAAATCTGTACATAGCCTTAATTTTTTCATCTCAAATATCCTTTTTTTTTACCCTTCCGGGGAAAGTAAATTGGCATTTTCGAGATGCTTCCTTGCAAAATCGAGCCATTCGCAGACACGGCAATCGAATAAATCTACAGCCGCATTAGTAGAATTGAAACAACTACATTCAAAAACAGCCATTCGAACCACAGCAAAAAGGCATTTTGTCGATCCATCTGTTTCAACAGCAGTGCTGCGAACAAACCCCGAAGATATTTTAAAAGACTTTCAATACTTTGGATTTCTTTTTGAAGCCTTGTGTACCCGTGACATTCGGGTGTATGCACAAGCAAACGATGGCGATGATCCCTGAATTTAAGAACTAATACTACCGGCAGAAGACGAAGCAGCCAGCTGAATAATATCCCCATCTTTTATACAAAATGAATTGATTTTATGTGCCTCTTTTATTCATATATACTATTATTTATCCCCCTCTTTAATACAATCTATTAATAAATTTGATATATTTGTTTCATTGTAAAAATATTAAGATATGTTTAAACGGGATTTATTGACCGATCTGGAAAAATGGGCAAGGAGCCCTTTGCGAAAACCTCTTATTCTTCGCGGAGCGCGACAAGTAGGCAAAACCAGCCTTGTGAAAATGTTTGCTGAAAACTACGATCACTTCATCCATTTAAATCTTGATAAGAAGGAGGATCAGAACCTTTTCCTGCATGAATTGGACATTCACAGACTTTTTGAAATTATATGCCTTCATAAACAAATCAAAAGTATTGACGGGGATGTTCTGCTTTTTATCGATGAAATTCAAAATTCACCCAATGCAATAGCGGCCCTACGATACTTCTACGAGGAAAAAAATGATATTCATGTCATTGCTGCCGGGTCACTCCTGGAAACAATTTTTTCCCGCAACATCAGTTTTCCTGTCGGCAGAGTTGAATATCTTCCGGTCAGACCATGTTCATTCAGTGAATACATCAGGATAACGGGTAATGAAAGAAGTCTTGAATTACTTGACACGGTACCTTTCCCGGAATACGGACACGACCATCTGATCCGGCAATTCAATAATTACACCATTATCGGAGGAATGCCTGAAATTATCAACACATATCTCCGGACAAATTCATTTTTAGGACTAAACAAGATTTATAACAGCCTCTTTGTTTCTTACACAGACGATGTTGAAAAATATGCCCCTAATTTAACAATGGCAAATGTTATGCGGCATATTATAAAACACTCTTTTATTGAGGCATCTACACGAATAAAATTTCAGGGATTTGGCAACTCACCTTACAGAAACAGAGAAATTGGCGAAGCGTTTAAAATGTTGGAGCGCAGCTTTTTAATTAATCTGGTTTATCCTGCAACGAATACACAATTACCGATGATGGCAAATTATCGCAGATCCCCGAAATTACAATTGGTTGACACCGGAATGGTAAATTATTTTTCCGGCATCCAGGGTGAACTTATTACTGTTAATGACTTAAATGATTCTTATAAGGGACGTATAGCTGAGCATATAACCGGGCAGGAATTACTTACACTGGCTGATTCCGTCTTATACAAATTGAACTACTGGACAAGAGAAAACAAAGATGCAAGTGCTGAAGTTGATTTTGTATGGCAACACCAAAACAAAATAATCCCAATTGAAGTAAAATCGGGAAAAGCCGGCAAGTTAAGGTCACTTCATCAGTTTGTTGACAGAGCCCCGCATAATTTTGCATTACGAATCTATTCCGGTAAATTTTCAGTTGAAAATGCCGTTACAATTGCAGGGAAGAAATACAAACTGATAAATATCCCTTTCTACCTGATTCATAAGCTGCCAAAATATCTGGAGTATTGCATTGGTGACTAAGATGTATCCCTTTGGTTTACCCAAAAATATAGCATTTTTTATTTAAATATCCTTTCGGGGAAAAACAGGTCACTGAAGAGGATAAATCTCACTTCCTTTTTATCAGTTATCAGCGTGCTCCTGTAAGAAAGATTGACGATCAAGGCTTTTTCGGACCGGTAAAAGGATTATTTTCTCAGCACATAAATAAAGTACAGGTACCTGCCTGATTTATACCTCTTGTAAGTTGTCGAACCTGTCGCTCCGGCAAAATTCAAAGCCGTGCTCCTTAAACCCCGGGGGATAAGTCTTTTAACCAGGTCCCTTCTTCTCTCATCATCAGCTTTGAGAGCCTTTACAATGTTCTCATTAATTAACTCATAATGGACAACATCAAATTCCGAATTACTTATATCCTCCTTCATTTCAGCCATTTTGTGGTCATGCCTGAAATCAGTCAGCAGCAAGTACCCCCCGCTTTTTAATGTGCGATGGACTTCAGAAAGAAATTTGCTGAAAAGCAAATACCTGTGTGAAGATTCAACATTCAGCACTATATCAAAAGTGTCATTTTCAAAAGGCAGCTCCTGTGCATTTCCCTGAATGAAAGTCAGTCCCTCCTTCCTGTAATGTCCGTTACAAAAATCAACAGCCTTCTGGTTCAGGTCCAGTCCCGTCGAACTTGCGGGTTTAAAAGTTTTATGCAGAAAAGACAATCCCCCTCCGCGGCCACAACCAATTTCGCATATGTTTTTACCTGCCAGGCCGGCAAACGAAGCCAGTTTGTAATACAACTGTATCGAAAACCTGTTTTTTTCATCCTCTTCAGAAAGCTCTGTTTTTTCGTTATCGTCATGATACCCGAAATTCATAAACAGGATCTCCTTACGCCTGTCGATCTTGCTAATATACCAGTACCATTTTCTGAAAACCCAGGCTTCTATAAATCTGTACATAGCCTTAATTTTTTGTCAGTTCTTTTTTAAGATTCACTTAAAATGTTGTAAAGGTCAATGTTCAAATAAACTATCTCCTTTCCAATTTTCTCTGAAACCAAAACACCTGAATCTTCAAGTTGTTTGAGGAATTTTTTAACTGTATTCAGGCTCTTGGTATTGTTATCTATCATTTTCTTAGGGCTAATATAAGGCTGTTCAAAAAGCTTTTCTATGAATTCTTTTCTTATTGATGGATACCTTTCAGCTACTAATTCAATAGTTCTTGAAAATAGCCTGTCAATTTCTTCTATTTTGCTTATTGTATACTTAGATGTTTCTTCAATTGCTTTAAGCATGTAGATAATCCATGGATTCCATCTTCTAAGGGTTGTTACATTTTTTAATAGTTCATAGTATTCGTCCTTTTCTCTAATGATATATGCGCTTAAATAGAGGATTGGAACTTCTAATAGTTGCTTCTGAATCATTAGCAGAATACTTAAAATTCTTCCTGCTCTTCCGTTCCCATCCCTGAATGGGTGAATGGCTTCAAATTGATAATGCGAAATTGCAATTTTCAGCAATGGGTCATAGGGATATTTTGAATCATCGTTAATGTATTCGAGTAGATTATTTAATTTCTGCTGTATAATTTGAGTTCCTCTTGGTGGGGTATAAACCACTTCGCCTATCAGCTGTCCACTTCCTCGTTTAAGTATTACGGATTCAGTTTGCGGTGGTCTGATACCATCATTAACCTGCTTAATTTCCTGGTAAATATCGATCAGAATTTCAATTGTTAACGCTTGATTCTTTACAATATCATTGTATCCTTTCCAAAGCGCCTGCCTATATCTTAGAACTTCCTTAGCATTTCCTTTCAGCCCGTATTCGCTAATTGTGAGCGCCTTATAAAGTTCATCGTCTGTTGTGAAAATATTTTCAATCTCCGTACTTGCTTTTGCCTCTCTGAGCGCAATGGTATTCACAAGCATTGATTGATTTGGTAGTTTTTTTGCAATTCCTTTTAGTTCAGCAAGGGCTTTGTTCGCATTGTTTAGTGCTTTATACACTTCTTTTGTTTCTACCTTGTCATCATCTGGTGGGAGAAGAGGTAAATTATTGTAGGGTTTATTTCTATCGTAGGGTTCAATTAGATTTGACATAAATTTTTCTTTTTGTCAAAAATACATAAATATTGACAGATGCAACATTTTGCTGTCAAATTATTTTATCCAACAAACCTTTTTGTCAAAAAGTGCAACAAACAGTTTCATTTCGGGTAGCCGTTGGCTAAACATCAAAATAATAAAACTTAGGCGCCCTGATAACCCCCTGTCCAATTGTCCATTATGTACCCGGGCCTTCACCTTCGTCCAAAACAACGCCACAGCTTTACTGATAACCGCCAATCTCAAGAATTCTTCCAAAGCACACAATTTAAACGATGCGATATCTCTATATGCGGTTAAAGGCACAGCAGGTTTTGTCACGCTAAAAACCCTGTAAACAAGTCCGGCCTCTTCCAGCCATAGCAACGCATCTTAATATTTAAATACTTGCCAAAACCGGAAGTAAATACTTGCCAAAACCGGAAGCAATTTCTTGCCAAAACCGGAAGTAAAAGCTTGCCAATTCCGGAAATAATACGATATTTGTAACAAATGCATATTCATCATGAACAAAAAGACCTATATTCCAAGATTGTGCGATGCAAACCTGCAATTGGCCCTGCAATCGTCAGGCGCTGTGCTTATTGAGGGCGCTAAATGGTGTGGCAAAACCAGTACCGCAAGCAATGTATCACGCAGCGTGTTGTATATGCAAGACCCTGACAATGCGAAGTCATATCTGGCTATGGCCGACACAAAACCATCCCTGTTGCTCAAAGGTGAAACACCACGATTAATAGATGAGTGGCAAATGGCCCCCGTATTATGGGACGCCGTTCGGTTCGAAGTTGATAAAAGGTCGGAAACAGGCCAGTTTATATTAACAGGTTCGGCAGTACCCTCCGATAATGTTACCGCTCATACCGGTACCGGCCGGATATCACGCTTAATGTTGCGCCCCATGAGCCTTTTCGAGTCCCTGGAATCGAATGGTACTGTATCCTTGCGCGAATTGTTCAATGGTGATCAGGATGTGGAGGGGCTGTCAGATTTAAGCCTTGAAGATATTGCTTTCGCTCTGTGCAGGGGGGGCTGGCCTGCAAGCATTAAACTGCAGGGCGTAGCTGCTTTAAGAATGGCAATGGATTATGTAGAAGCAGTGATAAACTACGATGTGTCGCGGGTTGACAATGTCGAAAAAAATCCCGAAAGAGTGCGCCTCCTGCTACGATCCCTGGCACGTAACATTGCCACAGCAGCTACTTATCAAACCATCAGAAACGACATTGAAGCAAGCGACATTACCATATCCGATAAAACAATTAGTTCGTATATGAATGCCTTGCGCCGGATTTTTCTGGTAGAAGATTTGCCGGCATGGTCACCGTCATTACGTTCAAAAACAGCCATTCGAACCTCAGCAAAAAGGCATTTTGTCGATCCATCTATTTCTACAGCAGTGCTGCGAACAAACCCCGAAGGCATTTTAAAGGACTTTCAATACTTTGGCTTCCTTTTTGAAGCCTTGTGTACCCGTGACATTCGGGTGTATGCACAAGCAAACGATGGCGATGTATTTCATTATCGCGATAAAAGCGGATTAGAGTCTGATCTGATTGTGCGCCTCCGCGATGGCCGGTGGGCTGCAATAGAAGTGAAACTGGGCAAAAAAC
>REEN01000089.1 GCA_007695015.1 Marinilabiliales bacterium | reverse complement strand
AGCACTCCGTCACATCAACCTTATCGACATCGGCAGTAAGCTCATCAGGCTCGGTGAGCGTAACCGCCTCCAGAAATATCTCACAAGCAGGGAAGTTCGCATCCCTCATCCAAACCTGGTAAGTGGCGGCGCCAAGTCCCCCGAAAGAGGCATCTGACTGCCAGTCCACACCGTCATCAATTGAAAACTCATAATCGCCGCTGCCGCCCGTGGCGCCCGATACCGTTATAGAACCGTCATCAGCGCCATTGCAGGTGATCACGGTAGAACTTACCGAACCCTGAAGCTCAGCAGGCTCAGTCAGCGTAATCTCATCAAGGAACATCATGCAGCCAGGGTGCTCCTCATCCCGCATCCACACCCGGTAGGTGCCGGGAGTCAGGTCTGTGAACACTGTCTCCGACTGCCACGTTGTGCCGTTATCATTTGAAAACTCATAATTTCCGCTGCCGCCCGTGGCGCCCGACACCGTTATAGAACCGTCATCAGCGCCATTGCAGGTGATCGGTGTGGAGGAAACCGAGCCGTCAAGCTCATCAGGTTCGGTCAGAGTCACCTCCGCCAGGAACATTCCGCAATCCGGAAAATCAGAATCACGCATCCAAACCTGGTAACTGCCGGCGCCAAGACCCTCAAACAGAACACTAACCTGCCATGAAGCACCACCATCAATCGAAAACTCATAATTGCCATAGCCGCCCGCCGCATCGGAAATACTGATCTCACCGTTGGTGTTGCCATGGCACTCCGTCACATCAACCTTATCGACATCGGCAGTAAGCTCATCAGGCTCGGTTAGCGTTATCTCATCGAGAAATTTCTCACAGTCCGTGAAATCAGCATCACGCATCCATACCTGGTAGGCCCCGGCTCCAAGTGCCCCGAAAAAGGCTCCGGATTGCCAGGTGGAACCATCATCAATAGAAAACTGGTAATTGCCCCATCCGCCAGAAACACCCGAAACCGTTATTGAGCCGTCATCAGCGCCGTGGCAGGTTATGACCGTAAAGCTGACCGAACCCTGCAGTTCTGCAGGCTCATTAATGACCACTGTTTCAAGAAAAACCTCGCATGCGGTAACATCGGCATCCCTCAGCCATACATGGTAGGTCCCGGCCGGCAGGCCGGTAAACTCCGCCGCTGACTGCCACGAAAGTCCGTCATCGGCCGAATACTCAAAATTCCCGGCCGACCCACCCGTGGCACCACTCACGGTAATCGTGCCGTCAACAGCCCCGGAGCAGGTAATGTCTGTTTTAGACACATCAGCCGCCAGGTCGCTGTACACCTCAACAGTTATATCCTCTGCAGCCCAGCAGCCATACTGATCCTCTACCCGGTAATTCAGATCATAACTCCCAATCACATCGACCGTAAAAACAGGATCCACAATATCGTCGGCATTCAGGTAAATGACACCCGTGCCCGACCACAAATGGGTGTAGCTTAAATTACCTCCCGACGGATTACCATCGAACTGGAGTATGTTCCCGGCACACATGGTTGCCGGTTTGGGTGTCACATCGGTAACCAGCGGATCGGGCTGATGGACAAATATGAAATCGCTGATTCCCCGGAACTCGTTATCAATAACCGATACGTTATAAAAACCGGCCTGAAGTCCGGTAAATACGTGGGAAGTATTATTGGTCGAAATACTGCCGCTGCCTACGGGTCCGCTGTAGGAATAATAGTAAGGAGGCGAACCCCCTGTAACCTCTATCCTGATCCTGCCGTTACTCTCGCCGTGGCACCTTACAGAGTCAGCTTCGAGCAAAACCAGCTCAAGATCTGAAGCATAGACAGATGCCCGGCCAAGCAGAAATAATGGGAACAGAAATAATATATAAATGTATATATGCCTCATATACAAATCATTCCACAAAACAAACAAAAATGCCGGCCTCTATACCAGCCTGATTCATAAAACTATCTACGGATTTCCATTACCTAAAGTTACAGCAATATTTACATTAATCATAAAAATCCGTAGGTTTATCCAACGAAAAACACATCTTATCAAAAAAATCACCAGACAGGTATGCCTGGCACTTATAGACTAACACACTGATATCCAAACTCATTTATTAAAGTTGTTCAGAAACCGAAAAGAAGCGCCGGGTGATATATCTCACCGGCACGAGTGCCGCAAAGAAACCTATCAGCAGCACGGTAAGAAATACATAGATAAAATCGGTAAACTGCAGCTCAACCGGGTAAGCATCGATGATAAAGGTGCCGCTGCCATATAGCTTGACCACCCCGAACTCCATCTGCACCACACAAATTGCGAGTCCGATTAACAACCCCGCCGCCGCCCCAACAACCGAGATCATCCAGCCCTCGAACAGGAAGATTTTCCTAATCATATTTTCCGTGGCGCCCAGGCTCTTAAGCACGGCTATATCCTTTTTCTTCTCGATGATCAGCATGGTTATCGACCCGATAATGTTGAACGACGCCACAACCAGGATAAAAGCAAGGATCAGGAATATGGCCCACTTCTCCGACTGCATCACCTTGTAGAGCCATTCCTGCTGCTGGTAACGGTTCAGCACCCTGAATTCATCGCCCAGTATCTCCTGCAGTTCATCCTGCACATCGCTTTCGCGGAAACCGGGGCTCAGGCCCAGCTCCACCGATGTCACCTCTTCCCTGAATTCAAGTATCTCCCTGGCAAAGTCAAGCGGCACGAGCAGGTAGTTCATATCGGTCTCCTGTTCCACGGAGAAGACCCCCGAGGGATATATGAGCCTCCTGTTGAAAGCCCTGTCGGGGTTCATTGTAATACCTGCAGTACGGCTGGGAATATATATCTCCAGGGGTGTCAGGAAGCTCAGGCCCACGGCCAGCACATTGGCCACTCCCCTGCCCAGCACTGCGAAGTTATTACCCATGTCATCCTTCAGCATCAGGCTCCCCTCCATCATCATCCTTTGGAGTTCGCTATGCTCCGTGAAGTTCTCCTCCACCCCCTTCATGGTGGCGATATGCTGTCTTTCGCCATACATAAGCAGTGCGTTCTCTTCCAGCACCTCAGTAAAATAGAGCACCCCGGGATGCTCCTTTATTCTTTCAAATCTTTCGTCGCCTTCCACCGAAAAGGTCTTTCCCTCGACAAGGGTTATCTCCAGCTCCGGATCAAAAACGCTGAACAGCGATTTCAGCAGGCTGTCGAACCCGTTGAACACCGAGAGGATCACTATGAGCGCCATGGTGCCGGTAGCCACGCCCACCACCGAGATGCCGGAGATGATGTTGATGACGTTGTGTGACTTTTTCGCTACCAGGTAGCGCTTTGCTATATAGAGAGAGAAGTTCATTTCACGCTTCATGATTATACTGTTGACCTCACGGGCAGTCCCGTTACTTTTTGAGCTGCTTGTTCCTTCACCCGCCGGTTTTTCACCTGACCGCCCTCACCAGCAGTCCGGTCCCCGTCCTGTTACGAGTGTAAATATCGCAAAAATTGAGTGCCAGGGCAACAGGGAATGTCAGTAAATAGTATACCGGAAGAACCAGGAAAAAAATCTTGCTCCTGTTAAGCAGCCAGATCGGGTATTTCATCGACAGCCTCCATGAAATGCTGCCCCAGCGGCCGTAGGTATAATGTGTCTCCACACTGCTGAAGCCCGCACTGGTGAGCTTACCGGCAATCTCCTCCCTGCCGTACCCGTCTCTTACATGTTCGCCTATAAAGGAGTGGTCGCCGTCTCCGTGAACATCCGAGCCTCCCTGGTCCGATGGTGTCGATATGATCAGCGTACCGCCCGGTTTGAGAGAGCGGCAGATATTCGACATCACCCTTACATCATCTTCAATATGCTCCAGCACATCGATGCACAGCGCCAGGTTGTAGGTGCCGGGTTCTCTGAACTCCAGCAGGTCGGCCTTTTCAAAGATTACGCGGGGGGCGGGGGTGTTGCCCGGGGCGGGGCCGGCATCAACGCCGGAAGCGGCGCCGGGAGCAGCGGCCGTGTCGGGAGTGTTGCCCGGAGCGGGAACGGACGCGGCGCCGGGAGCATTGGCCGGGGCGGGACCGGCATCAACGCCGGACACGGCGCCGGGAGCAGCGGCCGTGTCGGGAGTGTTGGCCGGGGCGGGACCGGAAGCATAGCCGGAAGCTGCGGCCATGGTGCCGCCGGTTGCGGGGTCAGTCCCGTTGCCGGCTGTTCTGAAGAACCTGTTGCAGATTTCAACCTCCTCCTCCTTCACGTCAATGCCCTTTACCCGGAAGTCCTTCCTTAGCCTTGACACGAACCACACGTACTGTCCGAAACCCGATCCTGCGTCAAGCACGCAGGCACCGCCTGGTGCAGTGCGGGCCCACCGCCTGATCTCCCTCCTGACGTGCCATGACCTTAGCAGCAGCACATTGAGCAGCCTGTAAAACAGAACTCTTGCCGGTTTGCAGCAATTGAAAATCCTGCCGGCATCCTTTTTTACCGGATCATAATCCATTCTTAACATGAAAATATGGCGCCGGGCATCCGGGGCCGGTTAACAACAATTTATCTGTGTGCAGGGGTTTACCGGAGCGCGGCACCGTCAGGCCGGACCGGCTGTGGTACGATAATGTCAGGCAGAGCCGGTTGAAGTGCAGTGACGGCCGGCACGCGAAGCCTGTAACAGCCCCGGTAACATCTGACCTGTCACGGCTTGAGAAGCTCATCAATTCTCCTGGCATAATCAATACTGTCGTCAATGTAGAACTGCAGCTCGGGCACCAGTCTTAACTGGTTTTTCACCCTCCTGCCCAGCTCATGCCTGATCGTTTTTACCTGCATATTGGCCTCTTCAAACATCTCCTGTGACCTCTCGGGAGGGAAAAGGCTCAGGTAAACCTTGGCAAGTGACAGATCGGGCGTCACCCTGACAACGGTGACCGTGATCATGCCACCACCAAAAAGGTTACTTCCCTCTTTCCTGAAAATATCGGCCAGCTCCTTTTGAAGCAGCCTTGCCACCTTACTTTGCCTTTGTGATTCCATAATGGCAAAGATAAACATTTCCTGTGGCCGGCCATACTCAAGGGAGGCACTCATGTAATTAATGCTGACAATTTCCAACAATTGATTAATTTTGCGCAGGCTTCCCCTGAAGGTGAGACAGGTTACTGCAAAGGTGGAACAGGTTCGCCTAAAGGGAAAGGGGGGACACCTCCCCGGAAGGAAGAGCAACTTCCCCGGAAGGGGTAACAACTTCCCCGGAAGGGGAAACAACATCCCCGGAAGGGGTAACAACTTCCCCGGAAGGGGTAACAACTTCCCCG
>REEN01000088.1 GCA_007695015.1 Marinilabiliales bacterium | reverse complement strand
AATACCAGGATATCGCCGGGCTGGATGCCGGTGAGGTTGGCAGTGGCGGGGTTGAAGGTGGGGCGGTAGTCGGGGAAGAGGCGGGTCCACATAATAATATTATACCTTTTTTTGAGCTGGCGGTACTGGCCGGGGGTGAGGCGGCCGTAGGGGGGGCGGAAGAGTTTTGAGTCTATTACCTCGGCGGCGCGTTCGACATCGGCAATGTAGCTGCGGGTTGTGGTGCGCCAGCCGTTGGGGTGGGACCAGGTGTGGTTGCCGGTGGAATGGCCGGCGGCGATGATCTGGTCGTAGAGGGCGGGGTACTTCTCAACGTTTTGCCCAAGGCAGAAGAAGGTGGCGCGGGCATCGTGTTTTGCCAGCAGCTCGAGGAGGCGGGGGGTGCTCTCGGGGTGGGGGCCGTCGTCGAAGGTGAGGTACACGGCGCCGTTGCCGGGGGGCAAGGTGAAGAGGGCGCCGGGGAAGATTCTGCCTGCCAGGGTTGCTGCTTTTCTTGCTATGTTCGTTGGCAAACTCACGCGATAAGATTTTGATGCTTTACTCCTGTCTTTGACGGTCATAGTGATACCCTGAAGCTGGAAAGTTAGGAAATATTGTGACCAGTTCAAAGGGGTGTGCCGACGGTGGACTCGTTCGGGGTGCTAACTGGGAGAAGGGTTGTGCTGACACATAGTGGACTGGTTTGGATGTCGCCCGGGAGTTTGGAAGTGTATCAATGGCGGGGGGAGCTCACCTCTCCATCAGCATCTGGTAGTAGCTGCTGAACTGGTTGTTGAGCTGGTGCTCGAGTTCCCGGTCGTGGCCGGCAACGGTGGTGAGCAGCTCATTGAAAAGGGCCATGGCGCCGTTGAGCTCGTGCTCGATATAGGGCCTGAACCTCCGCTCCATGGAGAAATAGTAGTTCAGCTCCTTCCTGAGCAGGTCTGCCTTGCGGTGTGCCAGGGCCGAGGCTTTGTGCCCTTCCCCGATAAGGTAATAATTCTCTATGATTGGAATTATGAAGTAGTTGTACGGGATGGTCTCGTGTGGCAGCTTGTCGACGGCAAGGTCGAGGATGACGGCGGCCGAATCGTGCCTGCCCTCTTCGACAAGGCTGCCGGCGAGGCGGGCGAGGATATTGCGCAGGTTGGAGCCCATGCGGCGGTGCGTCTCGTCAAGGTAAACGGCGGGGTCGTAGATGTTGCCCCACCTGAACTTTCCGGTTACGTTACTGTACATGGCGGCGGTGTTGACATGGCCGGTGAAGCGGCTCATCTCCTGCTTGAGGATGGGCACCAGCCTGTAGGCCATGCCTTCGAGCTGAAGGTAATTATGGAGGCCGAGCAGCTCGCTGCCGGGCACGGTAACGGCAAAGTATAGGGGGCGTTCCCAGTTGTTGGTTGCAATGATGTCGAGCAGGGCGAGGTCTGATTTGCCAAGGTAGTTGCGGCTGATGTACCACTCCATCTCCGGATCGATAAGGTGGGCGCGGTTGGGCTCAACGGTGCCGGTGGTTAAAACCTGCAGGGTGTCGACGGGCAGGGTGAGGGTTTTGGACGGGAGGTAATTTACGAATTCGGTTTCTGAAACCTGCAGCTTGTTGATCCTGTCGTCGCTCAGTAAAAAATCAAGGGCCTCGTGGAGGTTGAGCGGCACCGGCACCTGGTCGAACAGGTAGATGAGCTCGCGGGTTCCCTGTATGTATTTGCTGCGTTCCATCGATACCGGCAGGGGTGCTGATTCATACACCTGCTTTTTCATCTGGTCTATGTACCAGTCCGTCGCCAGGTAGCTGAGGTTGACAACCCTGACGTCGGTGCGAATGCCTTCAACCTCCTGCGCGTACCACAGGGGGAAGGTGTCGTTGTCGCCGTAGGTGAAAAGTATGGCGTTGGGGGCGCAGCTGTTGAGGTAATTGACGGCCATGTCACGGGCCGTGTAGCGGCCCGAACGGTCATGGTCGTTCCAGTTCTGAACGGCCATGGTGCCGGGAATGAAGATCAGCGGTACGAGGGTGGCGAGCAGTGCGCCTTTCATGCCGCGGACGTAGTGCCGGAGGTTTTCGTAAACGGCAAGCACCCCGATGCCTATCCATATGGCGAAGGCGTAAAAGCTGCCCACGTAGGCGTAGTCCCTCTCCCTGGGCTGGTAGGGTGTCTGGTTGAGGTAGATCACTATGGCGATGCCTGTAAAGAAGAAGAGAAGGAACACCACCCAGGCATCCTTTTTGTTTTTTTGAATGTGGTAGAGAAGTCCGATTATGCCCAGCATCAGGGGCAGCAGGTAGTACCGGTTCCTGGCGCGGTTCTTCTCAAGGTGGTCGGGCATGGTGTACTGCGGGCCCAGCCTCTGGTGGTCGATAAAATGGATGCCCGACATCCAGTTGCCCTCAAGCAGGCGGCCGTGGCCCTGTATGTCGTTCTGCCGTCCTGCGAAATTCCACATAAAGTAGCGGAAGTACATATGTCCGAGCTGGTAGGTTGCAAAGAAGCGAAGGTTCTCTGCAAAGGTTGGCCGGATGATGGTTTCGGCCCTGCCGTTTTCGCGCGTGAACTCCACCTCCCTGCCTTCTATCCTTCCCCATTCCCTGTAGGCTTCGATATGGTTGGGGTCGTGGCTGTACATGCGTGGGAAGGGTGTCTTGAAACGGTTGTCGAAGCGGTAACCGGGGTGGCGGCTTACAGGCATGTACCGGCCCTCTTTCTGGATGTAGGCCGGACGCTTCTGATATTCGCCGGTAATCGGGGCGTTGTAGAACGGACCGTAAAGCAGGGGCCTGTCGCCGTACTGTTCCCTGTTAAGGTAAGAGAGGAGGGAGAACATGTTGTCGGGACTGTTCTGGTCCATCGGTGTGCCGGCATGGGAGCGTATCACTATGGTGGTGTATGAGGAGTAGCCGATGAGCATTACGGTTATGCCGAGGAAGATGGTGTGCAGAACGGGCTTGTTGCGCCTGCGGGTATGTATGAGGGCGGCAATAAGGGCGGTGATGATCATGAGCAGGTATATGATAACCCCGCTCTTGAAAGGCAGTCCGACAGTGTTGACGAAAAAAAGCTCGAAGTAAGATGCCGCCACCACAAACCCCTGGATGACGCCGTACATGACCGCCGCGAGCAAAAGTACGGATATGGCCGATGCCTTCAGGAATCCCGTGACAGTGGCGGGATAGTTTTTGAAATAATATATGAATACTATGGCAGGTATGGCCAGCAGGTTGAGCAGGTGCACGCCGGTCGAGAGCCCCATGAGGTAGGCGATCAGGATAAGCCAGCGGCCGGAGCCGGGTTGCCCGGCTGAGTCCTCCCATTTGAGGATGGCCCAGAAGACCACGGCCGTGAAGAGTGAGGAGAGTGCGTAAACCTCGGCCTCGACTGCCGAGAACCAGAAACTGTCGGTAAAGGTGTAGGCCAGGGCGCCGGTAAAGCCGGCTCCGATGACCGTTATGATGTCAGTTGTTGTGCAGTTGTTGGCGGGTATGGCTATCTTCCTTGCCAGGTGGGTGATGGTGAGGAACAGGAACATGATGGTGAAGGCGCTTGCCAGTGCCGACATTATGTTGATGGTGAGGGCCACCTTTTCGGGACTTCCTGCAAAGAGGCTGAAGATGCGGCCAAGGAGCATGTATAGAGGGGCGCCGGGAGGATGTCCCACCTGCAGCTTGTATGCTGCCGTGATGAATTCGCCGCAGTCCCAGAACCCCGCAGTGGGTTCGACGGTGAGGATATATACAGTGGCTGCTGCTGCGAATGCCAGCCATGAGCCGTAAAGTTCTGCTTTTTTAAGGTTCTGCATCGTGATGCCGGGAGGGGGCTGTTTTTTTGGTTGCAGGTGTAAAGAACGAAATTTTTTGGCTAATATTGAAACCTTGTTCGGGGTTGAGGGTTTAGCCGGCGGGGTTACCGATGTACGGTTACCGGGGCTGGCCGCTGTGTTGTTTGGTTGACGGGACTGGCCGCTGAGTTGTGCGGTTTACCGGTTACGTGGGTCATTGCCGCTGGAATTAAGGTGGTGCGGATACCGGGGTGGGGGAACTCCGGCAGGGGACGCGGACTTCAACAGGATGTAAATCATGATATCGATGTACAGGAGGAGTTTTCTGATAATTATGCTTGCCATGGGGCTTGCCGTTAACGGTGCGGGCCAGTATGGCAACGACATCTACTATTCTGACAGGACAATTGATCCGGCCGACAGCAGCAGTCTGTTCCTGCGCTTCGGCGGCTCGGCATTCCTGAATAACAAGGAGTTTTTCAATGTTTACCAGCCGGGGTACACGCTCATAGGGTTCTATATGCAGCCGCAGCTTGAGTATTATCCGGGTCCGTCGACCATGTTGAGGGCGGGGGTTCACCTGTTGAAGTATAGCGGAATGGGTGAGTTTCATAAGGCCATACCCACATTTACCGTCCATCATAGCTTTGCACCTGGGTTTGACCTGGTGTTCGGCTCGTTGTACGGATCGCTCAACCACGGCATGATAGAGCCGCTGTTCAAGTTTGAACGTGTCTTTACCCACCATAATGAGAGCGGACTGCAGTTACTGATTGACATGGATTTTGTTGAGGCCGACATCTGGCTCAACTGGGAGAGGTTCATCTTTACCGGCAGCCCTTTCCAGGAGGAGTTCACGGCCGGGTTCTCTTCGAGGATCTTTCCGGGCGACAGGGAGGGGAGGTTCAGGCTTGAGCTGCCTGTTCAGCTTCTGGGAACTCATCTGGGGGGACAGATAGATGTATCGGGTGAGGCAATACAGACACTGATAAACTTCGCGGGGGGCATTGTGGCTGAGTGGTTTGTTGATGGCCCGGTTGTGGAATCGGTGGGCTTCAGGGGATACGTTGCCGGTTTTGCCGACCAGTCCAACCGTCTGCGTTACCCGTACGACAGGGGATGGGGGGTATATCCCAACATTCATGTGAGGACCCGGTGGGTTGAAGGGGGTCTTGGTTACTGGGTGGGCAACAGGTTCGTGGCACCCCGCGGCGAGCCGGTGTTCCAGTCCGTGTCCCGCGTCGACCCTGATATTGCAGAGCCCCACCGGGAGCTGCTTACCGCAAAGATCATTCACAACCGCAGGCTGGTTCGGGGACTTAAGATGGGGCTGCGGTTCGAGGTCTATTATGACCCTCCGGCCCGGCTGTTAGATCATTCCGGGGGACTGCACATCATGATCGATGAGAGGTTTTTCATCACAAAGCTTAAGTCGCGGTAGGGGCTGGCTGGCGCAGACAATGCCTGCGTTCGGGATTGCAGATTCAGCAAAATTTATAAAGTTAGCTTTATAAATTTCACGAAAATCCGGCAGGCCTCGGTTTCGGTTATTATGTATGACCCATTTGTGCCATCTGGCATGGAGCGGACAAGCTTCCTGCCCGGAAGGGCAGGCGCCAGCTCAAGTACATCGCGGGTGAAGAATTCCTTTTCAATAAGCATCGTCGCCATTGTCAGGATAGCTTTTATCCATGGCAAATATAAAGAGGGCGTAGAAAAAGGCAAAGAAGGTGGCCCCGGCCCGCGCCTCCAGGGTGTCTTCGGTTATCATCGACAACAGTGCCACTATGAGAAAGATGAAGGGCAGCATATGCGAATGCCGCTTTTCGAGGAAAAAGGGCGCCGTCATGCTGAAGATGGCCAGCAGGAAGCCGAATATACCGAAACTGATTAAAAAGGTCAGGAACTGGTTGTGGGCCCTGGGTAGCCATTCGGGCTCGAGCAGGGTGGATCTCTCCGCGTAATGGCGATCATATTCAAGGGCCACATCTCCGGTACCGGTGCCCAGCCAGAAATTAGCGGAGACAATGTCAAACCCGGTTTTCCAGTATTCGATGCGTTGGGCGAGCGAATGGCCGCCCGGGTTACCGCCCTTGCGGTAGCTGTCGATCTCCCAGATGATCTGGTATATCCTTGGATAGAGCCAGCGGTTCTTCTGGTATATGTGGTTGGCCATCCCGTTCTCAATGTTGCGTATATCGGTCTCCGTAAGCCTTGATACACCGGCAGCGTCCTTGTCGTACCCGAGAGATGTAAGATAGCGTATCAGGGTGTAGCGCAGCTCGTTGCCCAAATGGTCGGTCTCCCTGTATTCGAGACTGCTCCGGCGGTTCCACTCCTGCTCCAGCTCCGGTTCGCATATGTTGATCCATATGTAATTGCCGTTCTCCATCTGCCGGTTCCAGGTGTGATGTATGTAGGTGTTGCCCGACGGGGTGTACGTCTTCAGCCTGTCGGGACTGATCTCGCCGCGGGAAAAGGAGACTGCCACGACTGCCGAATAGACAAGGATGGCTGCAAAGACTGCCGTGAGTCCGTAAAGCAGCGGGTACCTGATATACCAGTAACGCTCGCCGAACCAGGGTGAGAACCTGAGGATAAACAGGAAACCCGTTATGATGAATATCACTATCCCGGTAACGGACTGCAATATGAAGAGGAAAAGTATCAGCCACGCCAGTGATATCCACAGGATATTGCGCAGCGGCCGCTGCCAGGTGAAGGTGTTTGTTATCAGCAGGTATATGAGGCTGAATATGGCTATGTTTACCAGGAGGGATAGCCTTATGTGTGAGATGAATACGGAGATTTCACCTACGTCTGACATCGGGTTCCATGCTATAACCGAGAGGTGGTAGATGCTGAAGAAAGAGCTTATGATCACGGCTCCTGTAAATACCAGGAGAATTACCTTAAGCTGGTTTTCCCTCAGCGTGCGGCTGGTCCCCATGACAATGGGAAGAAGCAGGAGCGGCAGTTTGACCATTATATCCCTGAAGGCATATGCAAAGTCGGTGGTGTTGATTAGCCAAACCAGGTGAACCGCGAATAAAAGCAGGAAGATGAAGAGCGGTTTGTGCTGCCATACTCTTTTAATTTTGTTCCTGAGATTCCCCTCGGCAAGCCAGTTGACAGCAAGGATCATCTGCGAGAGGGTGACAAGGAGGGGCGAAAGGGGCAGGCTCGCCGCCAGCAGCATGATTCCCCCGATATATATATAAAAATGGAATAGGTTGCGGTTCCTTATCATGGTCTAGAAATATAAAACTGCCGGGCCACGGTTTTATTATCTGCCGGCATCAGGGTGTGGCAATTTTACTAAAATTGTTGATAAAATTATTGAATAAATAAAAATAATTGTATTTTTGCAGACCATTTACCGGAACCGGAAAAGGAAATATCAGGATAATAATCAAAATATTACCATCAAAGTGGATACATTAAGTTACAAAACAGTATCGGCCAATAAGGCTACAGTCAATAAGGAGTGGATAATCTTCGATGCCGAAGAGCAGGTGCTGGGACGCCTTGCCTCGGTCGTTGCCTTTATGCTGAGGGGAAAGCACAAACCGGACTTCACGCCCCACGTCGATTGCGGCGACAACGTAATTGTAATCAATGCCGAAAAGGTTAAGCTTACAGGAAACAAGAGCGATCAGAAATACTATATCCACCATACAGGATATCCGGGCGGACAGCGCAAGACCTCTTTATCAAGGGTTAAGGAGAGAACACCCGAGAAAATAGTTGAGAGGGCTGTAAAGGGAATGTTGCCTAAGAACAGGCTGGGACGGGAACTGTTCCGTAACCTTCATGTTTACGCTGGCAGCGAACACCCCCACGAGGCGCAGAAGCCCAAAACAGTTAATTTCGATTCAATAAAGTAATATTTATATATGGAAGTCATCAATTCAATAGGCAGAAGGAAAGCCGCAGTGGCAAGGGTCATCCTTGTCGACGGTAAAGGGAACATAACCATTAACAAACGTGATCTGAAAGAGTATTTCCCCAATCCGCAACTTCAATATGTAGTTGAACAGCCGTTGCAGGTACTTCAGGCAACAGGAAAATTTGACATAAAGGTTAATCTTGACGGCGGTGGTGTAAAGGGCCAGGCCGAAGCATTACGCCTGGGCATTGCAAGGGCGCTGATCAAGCTTGATCCCGAGAACAAGCCCGCACTTAAAGCCGAAGGGTTCCTTACCCGCGATCCGCGCGAGGTTGAAAGGAAAAAACCGGGGCAGCCCAAAGCCAGGAAGAAATTCCAGTTCAGCAAGCGATAGGCTTTTGACTGTAGTTTAGTATCTAAACCGGCAGGATTTCCTTTTCGGGGAACTACCTGCAGGTTGACAAAATAAGAAAGTAAACGAACCTAAAATCTTTTAAATGCCAAGAACAAGTTTTGAAGAGCTGCTGGATGCCGGAGTGCATTTCGGCCACCTCAAGAGAAAGTGGAACCCTGCCATGTCTCCCTATATCTTCATGGAGCGCAACGGTATCCATATCATTGACCTTCACAAGACAATTGTAAAGATAGAAGAGGCTGCTTCGGCCCTTAAACAGATTGCCAAGTCAGGCCGCAAGATCCTGTTTGTTGCAACCAAAAAACAGGCCAAGGATATTGTTGATGAACGCATAAAGGTGGTTAACATGCCTTATGTTACTGAGCGCTGGCCCGGCGGCATGCTTACCAACTTCCCGACTATCAGGAAGTCAGTCAAGAAGATGGCTGTAATTGACAAGATGGAGCAGGACGGTACCTTCAGTAACCTCGCAAAAAGGGAGCGTCTGCAGGTCATGAGGCAGAGGGCAAAGCTCGAGAAGAACTTCGGAAGTATTGCCGACCTTACCAGGCTGCCAGCCGCGCTCTTCGTGGTTGACGTGATGAAGGAATATATTGCAGTGCGTGAGGCCAAAAGGCTTAATATCCCTGTCTTTGCCATTGTTGACACCAATTCTGATCCCCGCGAAATTGACTTCCCGATCCCCGGCAACGATGATGCCTCAAAATCGATCGATATTATTATCAGCATTATTGCTAAAGCCATACAGGAAGGGCTTGATGAGAGGAAAGTGGAGAAGGAAAAAGATGTGACGGTAAAAGAGAAGAAAGGCGAGAAGAGAGAGAGGCCTGAAGGCAGGCGCACACGCGCAAGGAAAGGTTCCCCGGAAGGGAAAAAGGAGGGTGAAGGCGAGAGTGAAGGCGGAGCAAAACCTGCACGTCCCAGGAGAAGAACCGACGATAGAAAAGTAGGATCTTCGACAGAGGCAGAAGCCAAAACAGCCGGTGAGAAACCATCGGGAGAAACAGCCGGTGAGAAAAGTGAAAGCGAAGTAAAAGAATAATTATCCATAAAAATATTAAATAGTCATGGCTAACATTAGTGCATCAGATGTAAAAAAACTGAGAGAAATGACCGGGGCCGGAATGATGGATTGCAAGAAAGCCCTTGGTGAAGCTGATGGCGACTTCGAGAAGGCAGCCGAGATCATCAGAAAGAAGGGTATTGCAGTGGCCAGCAAGAGGGCTGACCGTGAAGCCACCGAAGGCGCTGTTCTGGCCAGGGTTACCGGAGACGGTACGCGCGGTGCGATCGTTGTGCTGAACAGTGAGACCGATTTTGTTGCAAAGAATGAAGGTTTTGTGGAGCTTGCGAGCTCAATACTTGATCTTGCCCTTGAAAAGAATCCCGCCAATCTTGAAGAGCTGAAAGGTCTTGAAATGAACGGGACCAGTGTGTCTGACGTAATTTTGCAGCAGGTTGGGATCATAGGCGAGAAGATCGATATATCATACTATGGAAAGCTTGAGGCTTCAATGGTAGTGGCATATATTCACCCTGGCAATAAGCTTGCAACACTTGTGGGGCTGAACAAGAAGGCCGGCATACAGGTAGGCAGGGATGTGGCCATGCAGGTTGCCGCAATGAACCCGGTGTCGGTTGATAAGGATGATATTCCGCAGGAGGTGATCGACAAGGAGATCGAGATCGGGAAGGAACAGGCGCGACAGGAAGGTAAGCCCGAAGAGCTGCTTGAGCGGATTGCCATGGGGAAGCTTAACAAGTTCTACAAGGAGAGCACACTGCTGAACCAGGACTTTACCAAGGACAACAAGAAGACTGTTAAGCAGTACCTCCAGGAGTTTGACAAGGAGCTTACTGTTACAGGATTTTTGAGATACGGACTTGGCAACTGATAACCGGGCTTAATCCCGGAATACAGGTACAATATTTTGCCGGTAGGCGGCAGTGATAAAAAATTAAGGGGGCAATCAAGCCCTCTTTTTTTTATCTTTACCGGGATAAAGCATTTCCCGGGGCTCCTTACATGGCCACCTGTAAAGGCCGGGATCGTAATAAAATACCCTGCAGGGGTCTGCCAGGGATTTAACTATTAAATATCAGGTTATGATAAAATACAAAAAGGTGCTGGTAAAGCTCAGCGGCGAATCCCTTATGGGAAGCGGGAAACATGGTATTGACCCGCAAAGTCTGATGAAATATGCTCATGAGGTGAAGTCCCTTACAGATATGGGAGTGAAGGTGGGCCTGGTTATCGGAGGGGGTAATATTTTTCGGGGACTTAAAGGGGTTGATAAGGGATTTGACAGGGTTAAGGGCGACTATATGGGTATGCTTGCTACAGTAATTAACGGACTTGCAATGAACTCGGCTCTCGAGAGCATGGGTGTCGGATGCCGGCTGCTTACAGCCATTAGGATGGAGCCGGTGGGGCAGGGATACAGCAGGCAGCTTGTAAAGGAGGCCCTTGACAATGGTGAGGTGGTGATATTCTCTGCCGGTACCGGCAACCCTTTCTTTACAACCGATACTGCCGCCGCCCTGCGTGCGGTGGAGATGGGTGCTGAGCTGCTTGTTAAGGGGACCCGGGTCGATGGGGTGTACACGGCCGATCCTGAAAAGGTGCCTGATGCCACGAAGTTTGACGAGATAACCTTTGACGAGGCGTACAGCAGGGGACTGAAGATCGTTGACCTGACGGCCTATACCCTCTGCAGCGAGAACGGGCTTAACATGGTTGTGTTTGATGTTAACCGCGCGGGAAACCTGAAAAGGATCATTTTGGGGGAAAGGGTTGGAACTTTAGTCAAAAATTGAATATATTTATGCCTCTATTGTAATTCAAAAGCTTACGGCCATGGAAGAAGAAGTTCAAATGATACTCGATATTGCCGAAGAGAAGATGGAGAAGGCCCTGACCTATCTCCGGGATGAGCTGGCAAAGCTACGTGCCGGCAAAGCCAGTCCCCATATGCTTGACGGGATAACGGTCGACTATTACGGTGCCACGACCCCTCTTAACCAGGTTTCCAATATCAATACTCCCGATCCCCGCTCAATAACCATTCAGCCGTGGGAAAAGAGCATGCTGGAGCCTATAGAGAAGGCAATTCAGCAGGCCAACCTGGGATTTAACCCGGTAAACAACGGTGAGATACTTCGTATAGTTGTACCCGCCCTTACGGAGGAAAGGCGCAAAAACCTTGTCCGCCAGGTAAGGGGTGAGGGTGAAAACGCCCGTGTAAGCATCAGGAATGCACGTAGGGAGGCGAATGAGGAACTCAAGAGGATGCAGAAGGATGGGCTGCCTGAAGATGCCGAAAAAAGGGCTGAGCAGGATGTCCAGAAACTGACCGATTCCTATTCTGAAAAGATCGAGGAGGTGCTTAAAAATAAAGAGGAAGATATTATGACCATTTAACGCTGGTCGTTACTGAATTGAAAAAGGCACCTGCATTGCGTCAGGTGCCTTTTCAGCTTTGCAGCGAACGGTTTACAGCAAGGCGTTCAGTTTTTCAACCAGCGTATTCTTGGGTGCAGCCCCGACATGCTTGTCGGCCACCTCGCCGTCTTTGATGAAAAGGATTGTCGGTATGTTCCTGATACCGTATTTCGCGGCGACTCCCGGGTTGCTGTCTACGTCAACCTTGCCGATAACGGCCTTGCCGGCAAATTCTTCACCCATCTCCTTGACATGGGGAGCGATCACCCTGCAGGGGCCGCACCACTCTGCCCAGAAATCAAGCATTACGGGTTTACCGGACTTCAATACCTGCTCTTCGAAATTGGATTCGGTAACTTCTACTGTCATGGTTTCAAAAATTAGATTTACACAAGAATGCAAAGATACAAATATACATATACATACACAAAACCTTCTTCAGTTCAATCGTACCTCTATGTCGGGATTTTTGTCCAGGAATCCGAGAACCTCCTTTGTAAGGCTTATACGCTTTGAACGGGAGAACATGCTAACGGCAATGTTATCCTCCTTTTCGACAATGCGGAACTTCATGACAACCTCTCCCTTGTTCTTTTCGGTCAGGTCGCTTAACTGATTGATGATGCCGGTGTTTATGCCGGACAAGGGAATGTCGAGCGAGATGCTTTTAATGAGGTCTTCCCTGGCATTGGCAAGGAGCGACATGCTCTTTACCTTCAGCTCATACTCCTCCTGGTTGTAATACCGTGGCTGTATCCGTCCCTTGATCAGGAGGGGGCAGTCTTTCACGAAATAGTTCTTGAAGTTGATGTAATCCTTGCCAAACAGGGCAAGCTCCCATGAGCTCCTGTAATCTTCCAGCACCATCCTGCCGAACGGGTTTCCGTTCTTGGTATATGCTTCCTTTACACTGTTAACTATGCCCGCGATCACAACCTCACGGTTCTTGAGCTCTTTAATATCTGAAAGATCTGACAGCGAATGTGTTGTCAGATTCTCTATCTCCAGCCTGAAGTCGTCAAGCGGATGGGCCGAAAGGAATATTCCTATAAGCTCCCGCTCCCTGTTCAGCTTCTCAACTTTCGACCATTCGGCAGTTTTTGGGATTTCGGGTTTCGGATAGGTATATCCGGGACTGTCGCCAAAGAGATTGCCCTGCGGAGTGATCTTGTCGGCCTGGACCCTGGTTCCGTACCTTGTAAGATTTTCGATGAAGGTGGATCCCTTGAGGTCGGTGCCGAAGAACTGGTACCGTTCAATCTCTCCTAACCCGTCAAAAGAGCCCGCCGCGGCAAGGGCTTCCAGAACCCTTTTATTGACAGATTGAAAACTAACCCGTTCTGCAAAGTCGAAAATGTCTTTGAACATGCCATTGCGATCCCTCTCTTCGATGATCTTTTCAACAGCGTTTTCTCCCACACCTTTTATGGCACCAAGACCGAACCTTATGTTGCCCTCTTTGTTGACAGTAAACTTAAGGTCACTGTCGTTGATATCGGGGCCCAGGACCTCGATGCCCATGCGGCGGCACTCATCCATGAACACGGTGATCTTCTTGATGTCTGAAATGTTGCGGCTCAGCACCGCCGCCATGAACTCGGCGGGGTAGTGTGCCTTGAGCCAGGCTGTCTGGTACGCTATAAGGGCATAGCAGGTGGAGTGCGATTTGTTGAAAGCGTATTGTGCAAAAGCTTCCCAGTCGGCCCATATCTTCCTGACCACCTTATCTTCGTATCCGTTCTCACGGCAACCTTCTGTGAACAGCTCGCGTAGCTTGTCCATCTCATGCTTCTTCTTTTTGCCCATTGCCTTCCTGAGCGAATCAGCCTGTCCCCCGCTGAACCCTGCCATTTTCTGCGAGAGCAACATCACCTGTTCCTGGTATACCGTAATGCCGTAGGTGTCTTCCAAAAGGGTCTCCATTACCGGCACTTCGTAAGCAATCGCTTCCCTGCCGTGCTTTCTTTTAATGAAGGAGGGAATGTATTCCATCGGTCCGGGCCTGTAAAGGGCGTTCATTGCGATAAGGTCCTCAAAACGGTTGGGTTTGAGATCTCTCAGGTGTTTTTTCATTCCTGGTGACTCAAACTGGAAAATTGCAGTCGTTTCGCCCCGGCTGAAAAGCTCGTAAGTCTTTTCGTCTTTAAGGCCGACCTTATTGAAGTCTGTTTTTTCCCCTTTCGATTTTTCAATGGCCTCAACAGCGTCCTTAATTATTGAAAGTGTCTTCAGCCCAAGGAAATCCATCTTTAGCATACCCACGCTTTCAACGTGGTTTCCGTCATATTGCGTAACCAGCAGGTCTGTATCCTTTGAGGTGCAGACGGGGATGTGCTCGGTAAGTTCTTTCTTCGAAATAATTATGCCGCAGGCGTGCAGCCCGGTATGCCTTACCGAACCCTCGAGTGTTTCGGCAAACTTAAGTGTCTGCCTGACCTCCTCCTCACCTTTCTTTTTGGCTTCATCCAGTTCCCTGACTTCCCTGTATGCCATTTTTAGTGATATTCCCGGCCTTTCGGGAACCAGCTTGGCGAGCTTGTCAGCCATGGCCAACGGGAGTTTCTGTACCCTGGCAACATCACGTATGGCCATCTTGGCTGCCATGGTGCCGAAGGTGATGATCTGGGCTACCCGGTCCTTACCGTACTTGTCGACTACATACCTGAGAACCAGGTCTCTGCCCTCTTCGTCAAAGTCAATGTCGATGTCGGGCATGGAGATGCGGTCGGGGTTCAGGAACCTCTCGAAGAGAAGCTTGTATTTCAGGGGATCGATGTCGGTTATATAGTTACAGTAGGCAACTACCGATCCGGCGGCCGACCCCCTTCCGGGTCCCACCGAAACGCCCATTTCACGGGCAGCCCTGAGAAAGTCCTGAACAATCAGGAAGTAGCCCGGGAAACCCATTTTTTTGATCACCGACAGCTCAAAGTCTATGCGGTTGCTGACCTCATCGGTGATGACCCGGTACCGTTTCTTTGCACCTTCCAAAGTGAGGTGCCTGAGGTAGGCATCTTCATTTTCAAATCCCTCCGGAATTGGGAAGTCGGGCATGACAGGATGTTGATTGAGTTCGTAGATCTCAACTTTACCGGCTATCTCCATGGTGTTCTCAAGCGCCCCGGGGATGTCGCCGAAAAGTTCGTACATCTGATCGGTGGTTTTCAGGAATTCCTGTCTTGTGTACCTGAGGCGGTCGGGATCATCGATATCCTTACCGGTGTTCAGGCAGATCAGCCTGTCGTGGGCGCCTGCATCCTCTTCATTGATAAAATGCACATCATTGGATGCAATGAGTTTGATACCATGTTTTTGCGACAATTTAACCAGTTCTTCGTTTACTCTTTTCTGGTTGTCGTAAACATCACGGTCAATTGCCGGATCGCCCGACGGATGTCTTTGCAATTCAAGGTAATAGTCGTCGCCGAACCACTCTTTGAATTGAAGGATTATCTTTTCAGCCCCCTCCGTACCGCTTTTCATTATCGCCTGCGGTACCTCTCCGCCAAGGCAGGCGCTGCAGACAATGATTCCTTCCCGGTATTCGCGGAGCAGCTCCTTATCGATACGGGGCTTATAATAAAAGCCTTCCGTATAGGACCTTGACACCAGCTTTACCAGGTTAAAATAGCCGGTAATGTTTTTCGCCAGGAGGATCAGATGGTGCCCGCTGCGGTCTTCCTTGCCGGTCTTTTCAAAGCGGCTGTTCTCGGCCACGTAGGCCTCACATCCTATTATAGGCTTGATCTTGCGGGCCCTTGCCTCGTTGTAGAACTCCTTTACGCCGAACATATTGCCATGGTCGGTTATGGCAAGGGCGGTCATGCCGTCATCAGATGCCCTGGCCAGCAGTTCCCTTATGTTCGAAGCCCCGTCAAGGATCGAATACTGTGTATGAACATGAAGGTGGGTAAAGTTTCTGCCGTTATTCATCGGAGTCCGGTTTCCTGGTCAATATATTCAGGTCAATGTCCAGATTGTCAGTATCTGGTGCAAAGGCAAACGGTATATGCCCTCAACCTGTAAATTTACAAAATCGGGAGGCTGGTTTTAACGTTGTTGAAAACTATTCTATAACTTTTGGGGGTGCCGGGAGAAAAGATATGCATGTTATGGGTTGCCTGAACAGGTAAACTTTAAACCACGGACAGTGCACAGGCATGACCAGCCTGCCTGTCTTGCCCGAACTGTCTAAAATTTCCTTTAAATAGGGGGTTAAAACAATTTATTATTATATCTTTGCACCCACAATTTCAAAAAAGTAGGTTTATTTTTAATTAAAAAAGAGCATGCCTGTAAAGATCAGATTAGCAAGACACGGTAAGAAGAACAAACCGTACTATCACATTGTGATAGCTGATAGCAGGGCGCCACGTGATGGTAGATTTATTGAAAGGGTTGGTTCATACAATCCGAACACTAATCCTGCTACTATTGAACTGGATTTTGATAGAGCATTAGATTGGCTACTTAAGGGCGCTCAACCTACAGACACTTGTAGAGCTATCCTCTCTTACAAGGGAGTATTGATGAAGAAGCACCTTCTTAACGGTGTTAAAAAAAATGCATTAACCGAAGAGGAGGCAGAGAATCGCTTCGCTGCCTGGTTAAAGGAAAAGGAAGCTAAAATAGATGCAAAAAGGGACAGGGTTCTGGGACTGAAGCGCGAAGAGGATGCAAAGGCTCTCGAAGAGGAAATCAGGGTCAATGAGGCCCGGGCCGCAGAGATTGCCAAAAGGAATTCTGAGCTTGCAGCCGAAGCCGCTGCCGAAACCAGACGGGATGAACCTGAAGTTGCCGGTGCCGCAGAAGGGGCGGCCATAGCAGACGAACCTGCTGCCGAAGAGAAACCCGCCGCTGAAGCTCCTGCAGAGGAGAAACCTGCAGCAGA
>REEN01000087.1 GCA_007695015.1 Marinilabiliales bacterium | reverse complement strand
TCGCTGTCATTAGGCGCCACCGGCATGGTCTCGCCGTAGCCCCTTGCCTGCAGTCGTCCGGTGTCGACGCCAAAAAGGATGAGGTACTGCCGTACCGATTCGGCACGCCGCTGTGAAAGTTGCAGGTTGTAATCTGCGCTGCCGTCGCTGTCGGTATGGCCCTGTATCTCCAGCCGGAGTTCCGGGTTTGTGGCAAGCAGTGTAAGCACATCCTGCAGCTGCTTGTTTGAGGCCTGTTGCAAAGTCGCCCTGTCAAAGTCGAAGAGTATCCCATAGAGAGCTATACTGCCGTCGGAATCGAGGGCAGCCATCATCTCGGCAGGGGTGAACTCAAGAGACGTGACCAGTGGTTGTTCGTCAATAATGTCGAGGGTTGTTCTTCCGGCACTTACCGATGTCTGAACCCTGCACCATGTAATTCCCCCGTCCTCCCGCGGGATGGTGAAAACCAGTCCATAATGCCTGTCCTCCCACTTCACAGTACCACCCCTTTCAAGCGCGGCACTCTTGAAATTCTCAAAGTACTCAATCTGTGACACCTCCCTGTTGGGTGACCCGTCGTCATTATAAAGAATGTAGCGCAGGCTCCGGTATTCGCCCCTTACAGTCTGAGTGGTGTAGTTCCTGGGAGGTGTTCCTGTCCTGAATTCATACTCGCCGAAACTGAGCTGTTCCGAGCGTACCTGGTCGAACACAGAACCGGGAAACGGCCTGATCAGCGGATGTTCGGTAACCTCCTGTGCCGATAAAGGAGCAGCGCTGGCAGCAATAATCAAAGCTGCAAGAAACGAAAGCATATCTTTTCTGTATTTCATTCTTTTGTCCTTAGTTACACACTAAGGCAAGATAGAAAAAGTTTCTCAGGCACGCAACAAGTCCGGTCCTTTATAATACACTACACCAACGATGCCTGTAAAAATGACCTGCCGAAACCGGAACACATTATTGACGAACTATTTTTGTACCAACACCGTAAAAACACCTGAGCCCAGATCCAGTCTGTCATCCAACAGGGTGACATCATATGAGGTACCATTCACAACTATTCCGCGTATCTGCTGCTCCTCAAGTTCCTCTTTCGCCATCCAGATATTGATCCCGGCTGGCACATTCAGCTCATACTGACCATCTCTGAGGCTGATCAGTATTTCACCATGCGGTGTTGGCACCGTGCCGGAGAATGAACTATAGGGAGAAAGAAAGCCACTGAATCTCATTTCGCTCATCGCCGGGGCGGTAGGATGAAGGCCAAAGATATACCTGGAAAGGATATTCGGAGGGAAAGCGTTTTCTGCCTGTGCTGTAGACCAGGATCTTTCTGTAAACCTGTCAGGTGCAGATGAGCTCCTCTCACCAACGTTCTCAGCAAAAAGATTCGGGTTCTCCCACAGGGTTCCCAGCTCATCTTCAAGCATATGGGAGTATTTTCGCCTGAGCAAATCTATTGCTTCTGCCACCTTACCTTCGCCGGCAAGCGCTTCGGCCACCCAGTAATTGAACAGTGTCGCCTCCTCCATTACCCCGGTACGATGGTTATCAATAAGCTTATCCAGTATGGATTGCACCTGTACTGAATTGGCAACCCCGGTAACAATAGCCAGGGAATTGGCATGTTCAGAAAAGTTCTTGTCCCTGACACCATAATTGAGATTATCTGCAAACAAGCCTGTATCATCATCCCAGAACCGGGAAAGGGAAACAGCCAGCAGGTCAGCCTCCTTGTTCCATCTGGCGGCTTTTCGGGGACTGTCCAGCCAGGTAAGCAATTCGGCATATTGCCGGAAAGCCAGAAGCTGAAGTGCATTGATGATAAAATTCTGGTCACCCTGTGCCAGCTTGGCCCAGTCAATCCAGTAGGGATACGGAGGCTTATGGATGAGGTTGTTTTCAGACTGCATCCTGTTTATGGCAAGAGCACACCTTTCAGCGCTCATCAGCAGATCCCCGGTTGTAAGGGTATCGCCTGTATGCAGGAAATAATCCCTCAGGCCCATCAGCCAGAAATGGTTGGCCTCAAAAATCCCGGGAACCTGCTGGTTACCCTCGTAAATGATCCAGGGTGCCCACATGGGAATCATGCCATTGGGAAGCTGATCCTGTGAATGTTGTATCAGATACCGTCTTTGAAGATAGGTGTCAAAAAAGGAAGAGTAATTGCCCCGTGAGGCATAGTATGAAGTCTGCACATATTGCCTGTTCTCATGGTAGTTGTCGGTATACCCGTCGGTGGTAACTGCGCGGATTGTTTTTTCTCCCGCTTTCCAGATCTTTTCAATGAAAGGATCGCCGGGCACGCTGATACTTCCGTTCTGCTGAAAGGGGTATTGCTCTCTTGTCACCCCTGCCCGGTAAACAATGACAGGGCCTTCACCCCGCACTGTCAGCGACATATACCTGAAAGGGCGTAACTCAGTACCTTCCCATTTGTCTTCCCTGCCAGACAGCATAAGCCTGTCAGCCCACGTATCCAGCATTATGCCGGGTATGAACACATCGTCTACCAGGTAGGGTACATAGTTAATATCGATTATGGTTCCGGGCCGGCCTTTGACTTCAATGTAAGGATACCCACTTACCAGTTCCTCAAAATCAAAAACCACCATGGTGTGGTAGACGGGTTGTTTCACGTATTTTTCCTGCGGATAGGAGTTTTCAATGATGAGTGGTTTGGCCCCCTTAAGAAAAGCATCCACCTGCATTACCCTGCTGTTTTTCAGCGGACGGTATACATCCTGCATGGAGTGATGCAGTGCATCATGCACTCTCCGGTCGCCCCATGTCTTGTATTTGCTGTACTGGGGCGCTTCCATGAGCTTCCATACCTTAAAAGCATCTATATCGGTTTCGACGAGGGGAGGCAGATCTCTTGGCACCAGTTGCAACCAGGGGCGCTGAACAGCGTAAGGCTCATAATCGGGGGGTTTGGGAGGCCACACCCCGGGGCCGGTTTGATATACAGCATGCTGCCAATGGCGGTCATCAAACCCCTGCAATTGCCATCCCGGGGTTGCTGCATTAAAGTTATAGCTGCTTGTATAGTTATTGGCATTTACCCTGTTTACCAATTCAGTGCGGTTATCCCATGCAAAGTCCCTTCTTACCTTCCAGCTTCGATCAGAAACAACATACTGCATAGACCCGTTTTCTTCCCATTCCAGCTGAACCAGCAACCCGGGATAGGGGTCCAGGTAATATGCCATCATCATGCCATGATAATGCACTTTCACCGCGATCAGGTTTTCACCTTCCACCAGCAGATTACTCACGTTAAGGATGTCGTAGGACTGGTGATGGGGACTGCAACGTGCGGGCCCGCGCACCACATAGTTCCCGTTTATCCATAGCTTATAATGGCTGTCAGCCGTTATGTAAAGGTGCGCCTCAGCAGGCACTTTGTTTATCGCAAAAGTTTTACGGGTAAGCATGTAGTGGTTCCGGTCGTGGTTGGAAACACCGGGTATCCAGATCCATTTGGCTCTCCATGTTTCGGGAACAAGTTCTCCTGGTGTTGTGGAATATAAATGTCCTGACCGGTCTGACAAGTCACTGCCCTTTGAAAGACAACATACCATCAGAAGTACCAGCATTGCAAGCCAGGGTTTCACAACAACGTGTTCTGCATATTCCGCCTCACCATCTAAAAGCAGCGGATGATCTGTTTTATTATTCATACAAACCACAGTTTTACTGCTGACTTTATTCATAAAATGGCAATAATTTATGCGTCAACATTTTCAATTTCAAAGTCCATTAAGTCGGCCAGGTCTTCCATCTGGTTGATGTAATCGCCATAAACAAAAGCCATGTGGTGGCCATAGTTCTGGGATTTCTTCCAGAAGCGCCGTCCGTCAGGAATGGCAACCTCAACGTTCAATGCGCAGCCGCAGCCCTCCAGGCCACTGCCCATTACCACCTCACCGGCTGAAACAAGCATTTTTGAGGCGGTGGGGTCAAAACGGGCCACAGTAACTTTTTCACCAATATGCTCGGTGAAGTCGTGCCTTAATGTGGCACCGTAACCAGATACCATAAAATTGTGAATATTGTACGGCGAGGGTTTTTCGTCAATGCCGAACATGTTCAGGGAAGCCACAGAATGATGCAGCCTGAGGATGTTATTTTCTATATCAACATCAGGGTTGCCCATGTAAATCGCTTTTCTTGAAAGATACTTCTGTACCATCATGGCCAGCAGCGCGTTTGTATCACCCTCACAGGCAGCAGGTATTCCAGCATCTTTCAGCAATGCGTGTGAAAGACAGGGCGTAAACTTCCTGTTCCAGGGGTTAAGGCTGCTGCACAACTCAAAGCATTCAATGGTAAAGGCATTGCAGCTTTGTCTTTCCATCATTGAGGTCACAGTAAGATAAAACATGACGGACCTGGCAATATTCTCCTTACTCATGGTGCTTTCGCCGGCATTATCAAGCAGTTTTTGGGCCATCTGGTCTGCGCGCCGTTTCATGCGGCGATCGTTTTCCACATCATCCATATAGCCAAAGAATTCTTTGTAGTCCATGGTCATATAGTCCATGCCATATTTGTCCCTGATCACTTCAAGGTCGGTAATGGCGCTCACCACACCCCATGGAATGCGCCCGGGGAAATTGGTAACGCTGAGTAACCTTGTATTGGCAAATGACTTTCGGGCCATCAACACCCTGGTCAGGTCATAGAGCTGCTCCCAGGTGGTAACATGAAAACCTTCAAGTCCGAGATTCCTGATACCGGCAGGACCATCAACACCCCAGCCATTGGGATTCAAAACACAGACAGGTTTTTTGTATCGTTCCGCGATGCGGTATCCCATAAAGGGTGAACTAACCACATACAGATCGGTTATTGACGTATCGGCTATGAGCTTATTGAGATGCTCCTCTGATAACATAATATCGGGATTGCCTTTTTCAACCCACGAATACATGGTAACCGGCTCAAGCAGTTCAACACCCGGGGGGAAATTCGAGTTGGCAAGTGTGGCCTTCAGCCTGCCCAGGTTTGAATTCACCCAGTTGAGCTCTGCTTCATACGTGAGGTTTTTAAGGTCACCCCAGCGACAAGAGCCTTCCCAGGCATCTTCATGTACAATTCCGTCATTAATGAATTTTATTCTGAAAGCAATATCCATTGGTGATGCAATACGGATATCCATCTCCTTGTTCAAAACTGAGGCAAAAGAAGGCATAACGGTTGGCATCACTGTAACTCCCCCGGCCGCTATGGTTGAGGCTCTTAAAAAATCTCTTCTTTTCATCGGTTAAAATATTAAAAGATTAATACTATGGCTGAAAAAAACAATAACTTCAATATACTTTCAAAAATATGAACTAAAAAATTGATTTAACTTTATTATTTTGCCAAATAACTGTACATTTCAGACATGCTTCATTTCGATAAGGGTTATTTTCAGGATAAGCAATTCCCTTTTATCATCAGGGTGGATACAATTCATGAAAATTTTCCCTTGCATACCCACGGGTTCACTGAGCTGGTTGTGATTCTTGACGGGATCGCTTCCCAGATCATCAACAACAGGGTTTATGATGTAAATCCGGGCGATGTTTACCTGTTCAGGGGCAATGTATCGCATGGTTTCGTGCATGTCAATTCCCTGCGCCTTTGCAATATCATGTTTGATCCTGACAAACTGCTGCTTCCATTGTTTGATCTGAGCACAATTGAAGGATACCATGCCTTGTTTACCCTTGATCCTTACTGGCGCAAAACACACCTTTTCCGCAACAGGATGAGGCTCGATGACAAAGGACTCGGTCACATTATTCAGCTGATTGACCAGATGAAAGGCGAATACAACGGAAAGCAACCGGGCCACAGAAACCGGCTGACACTGTTGCTGAACGATATGATCATCTTTCTGTCACGGTCGTATTATGCGGTTCACAAGGAGAAGACGGGGCTGATAAGCAGGTTGTCAAAAGCGATCACCTATATGGAGAACAATTACGCCAGACCGATCCATATCAAAGAACTGGCTTCCACGGCCAATTTATCGGAAAGGCAGTTTAACCGTATATTCAAAGCCACCCTGAACCAGAACCCCGTTGATTTTCTGCGCTCGATCAGGCTCAGGCACGCCTGTTTGCTTCTGAAAGAGACCAATTACTCCATAAAAAGAATAGCGTCGATGTGTGGTTTTACAGAACCAGACTACTTTTCGAGGGTTTTCAAAAAAGAAATGAAAACCAACGCCACAGCATACAGGAATCAAGCTAAAAGAATAGTCTGACTAATATCACCTGGCCCCGTCCAGGCATCACTCAGCATCACAGAATGGACCGGGAATTATCATAACTTCTCCCTGCCACTGCACTACTCAGGTATCCTGTCCAGGAAACTCAGCCTGATCGCATAGGCAAGCTCTTCAGCCGGTTTTTCAGGAAGCGTCAGATGCAGGGCATGGTCGTCCTGGTGGTACTCAAGGGGAATATACATACCCTCCTCAGGTCCGAGCAGCGATACCCCGGCAAGCTCTTCAACAGCGAACACTTCCCCCGAAAGGGAGTTGATGGGAAGTATCTCATTATCACCGGGCCAGCCCAGCACAATGGCATAAAGATGCTTATTATCCTTGCTCCTTGTAAAGCGGATATCTTCGGGAGTCCCGGCCGTTGGCGCATGGCCTCCGACACCGTCCATGTGCCAGTGGCCGGCGCCCATCCGGGTAGGCCCTTCGCCATACCTGACCCACGCCCTTGTGCCGTAAACGGCCTCGCCGTACTTCCCGAGCCAGTCCCCCATAGTCAGGAGAATGTCCCTCTGCCCCTGCGGTATGGACCCGTCAGCCCTGGGAGAGATGTTAAGCAGGAGGTTGCCGTTCTTGCTGATCCTGTCAAAAAAGCTGTGCAGCACCTGCTTTGGCGTGTAATACCTGATCCCTTCGGTGTAGCACCAGCTCGAGCGGCTAATGGCATCATCGGTAAGCCAGTAGTAATCCGTCAGCTCTATAGGCCCGCCCCGCTCGTAGTCCAGTACCCCGACCTCATGATTCAGTCCGTCCTTATAGGTTGTCACCACCTCCTTGCCCCATTCACCTGCGCGGTTATAGTAATAGGCAAGAAATTCCAGCAATTTATGTTCACTCACTGCAGGCAGGTTAAAATCCTGCCAGATAATATCGGGTTGATAGTTATCGATTATCTCCTTGTGTTTTGCAAGCCAGACCGCTTCATTTTCCTCTTTGGGAAGCTGCGCGTACAGCATTTGCAGATCCCGGTCATCCATACCGGGCGCCGCCTCGAAGAACTGCCATGTGCTGCCATCGTCCCTAATCATCGGACAACAATTGAATGCATGGTGCATGGAGAGGATTATCTTCATACCGCTTTCGCGGAAGGCATCGACCAGCACGCCCACCAGGTCGATCCCCGGTCCCTGGTCCTTTGCATTCCACGGATTCACTTCACTTGCCCACATTGAAAAGCCGTCGTGGTGTTCGGCTACCGGACCGGCAAACCTGGCGCCCGACCTGACGAACAGGTCAGCCCACTCCTGCGGGTCAAAATTACCTCCCTCCGATTTGAGCCTGGGTGCAAACTGAACAAAATTTCCGTGCTTGTCCTCCGCCCCGGTTATGAAGTAATGGTAGGGCCACTCCTCAGGAGTGCCGTAATTCTCAATATGATGCAGGTTTTCGTAAGTGCCTTCAATAAACATATGCCGCGGATACCATTCATTGCCAAAGGCAGGCACCGAATAGACACCCCAGTGAAAATAGATGCCAAACTTGGCATCCTTGAACCATTCCGGAACAGGATCAACCTGTTCGAGCGAGGTCCAGGTCGGTTCATACCTTACCGGCTCCTCTTTGCACGAGGCGGTTACCAGGGCGGAAATAAAAATGAGCAATAAGATCTTAGACTTCATAATATCAGGTTTTTGGTTGTTATTTAGCAATTATCCCGTCCGGATCCCAGAGATCCTCCCAGCTCTTTGCACCGGGCCACAAAAAAACCTGCCCTTTGATGAGCCGGCAGTTTTTATCAGTTTCCGCAATAGCCTGCATATCCTCATCACTTAAGGGATCTGAAACAACGGCCTTCAGGTTGGCAAGCATATTCCTTCTTTTCGTTGAAAAGGGAATTGGCACCTGCCCCCGCTGAACAGCCCATTTTATGCAAACAACAGCAGGATGCACATTCAATCTTCGCGCGATTCCAACAATCACCGGGTCTTCAATATCTGCCGTATCCTCAGGGGTCCGGTCGCGTTCGGGCCGGGCAGGTGAACCCACCGGCGAATAACCAATTGGGATGATCCCAGCCTCATTCACATATTTAAACAGTTCAGGCTGCTGGAAATGAGGATGCAGCTCCATCTCGTTGCAGGCCGGACATATCTTTGCATCACGAAGCAGCAGTTCAAGTTTCGGAATGGTCATATTCGATGTCCCGATATTTCGTACCAGTCCCATTTCCACCAGCTGCTCCATCTGCCTCCATGTCTTCATATAATTTTCATGAA
Source organism: Marinilabiliales bacterium (assembly GCA_007695015.1). Lineage (NCBI taxonomy): Bacteria > Pseudomonadati > Bacteroidota > Bacteroidia > Marinilabiliales > Marinilabiliales bacterium. Next base: position 17,054 of record REEN01000087.1, on the reverse strand, counting down.
TGTACGGCACCGCATGCGGATCGCGCGAATCGACAAACACCCCGGGTGGATGGTGGTTGGGAAAAGGCCAGTGAACAAGATAAAGATCAAGGTAATCCAGCTGCAGGTCTTTGAGCGATCTTCTGCATGACTCGATGACCTGGCCCTCGCCGTGCATGTTGTTCCACACCTTTGAAGTAATCCACAGCTCCTCCCTTTTAAGTCCCCCCTTCATCAGCTCCGAAAGTGCCGGACCAATATTGTGTTCATTGCCATAAACAGATGCACAGTCAATATGACGGTAGCCAAGCATAATGGCCTCCTTCACGGCTTGTGCCACCTGGTCGCCCGAAACATGGTCCGAGCCGAATGTACCCAACCCTATAACCGGAATTTTATCTCCGGTGGTCAGCGATTTTGAAGGTATTTTACCCGGGTCAACACCCTCAGGATCCGGAATGAAGTCACTTTTATTTACCATAGGTTATTTTTCTGATCCCTGTATCTCCTCATCAAAAACTATTGCCACCTTGCCGCATTTACCCCCGGCCATGAGCCTATAGGCTTCATCTGCCCTGTCAATGGTGAAACGGTGCGTAACCAGATCTTCCGGGTGGATGCCCCAGCGAGCAATGCGTTCCACCAGCTCTTCCATCAGCCAGATGCTGGTTACCCACGATCCGTAAATGGTGATCTGATCGTGTATGATATCGGGACTTGGATTGAATTCAACCGTTCCGCCCTCGCCTACCATTGCCATTTTTCCCCATTTACGGGTGGCACGTATGGCAAGCTGGCGCCCGTGCGTATCTCCCGAGCAGTCGACCGACCTCTCAAAACCCTGTCCCCCCACAGTGAGAGCCAATATATCATCCAGCGTGCCGGTACCGGAAACGAAAATATGGTCGGCCAGATCTTTCTCCCGGGCCAGGTCACAACGCTCCTTTACCGTGTCGACGCCAACAAGCATCTGTGCACCCATTGCTTTGGCAATCATAAGCGTAGCCAGTCCCACTGGTCCCAGTCCGACCACAAGAACGGCATCACTCCCGCATATGCCGATCCGGTTCAGAGCCTCATAGCAGGTACCGAAGCCGCATGCAATCTGGGCGCCGTCAGTATAACTGAGGGAGTCGGGAAGCAATACCAGGTCCTTCTCCTCAGCCAGTATGTAAGAAGCCATACCCCCGTCACGCTGCCAGCCGTAGGCGGCGCGATGGGGACTGGTACAGCTGATCATGAAGCCTCTCCGGCAATCATTGCACACACCGCAACCTGAGATATGGTAAACTACAACCCGGTCACCCTCCCTGAACCGGCGCAGACCCGGACCGCACTTCACAATCTGTCCCGACGGCTCATGACCGGCGACCTTGTTATTGTAGCCCTCTGCCCCCTTGCCCAGGTGCTCATGATATATTGCACGGATATCGCTACCGCAGATCGTTGATGATTTAGTTCTGATAAGCACCTCGCCATGGCCGGGCTCAGGCACCGGAACATCTTTCAGGGCAACAGTGCTGTCACCCGGAAGATATGCTCCTTTCATAGTGGATGGAATAGCATTTGTGTGTGTCATGATTCAGGTTTATATAATTCTGGATTTCAATTCAATGTTTTTATAATCATAATTTACCGGATAGCCACCGAATTCCATCTGATCAACAAGCAGCTGGAAGGCAGCTGAAGCCATCTCCTCTTCAGGCTGTTCAACTGAAATAATTTCCGGATGCAGTAAGGAATTGAACAGCTTGTCGCCGAAACCGGCAACTACAACATCATCAGGTATCTTCAGGTTTTTCTCCCCCAGGTGGCTTATTATGCCCATTGAAAGGAAAAAGGAGGTTGAAATTACAGCATCAGGAATTATTTCAGCGGAAAAAATTTCCATTGCTGCCTTTCTGCCCGATTCCAGGTTGAACTCTTCCTCGATGATGACCTGTTTAAAATACCCGGCTCCATTTTTTTTGACCCCATTTTTGTAACCCAGGTTGCGGTCACCGAAAACATTAATGTGATCAGGCCCGGAAACATGGGCTATTTTTTTCCGGCCACTTCCGGCAAGCTCAGAAACCAGCGATTCAACTATCTCCCTGTTGTTTGCCGTTACACGTGAAGCGTCTGCATCATAAAGCACCCTGTCAAAGAAGACCAGGGGGATCCGAACCCTGTTCAGCGCCCTGAAGTGCTCTCCTGACCGGGTTTTGTCAGAAACAGAGGCAATCACCCCCGCAACATCCTGCTGGATCAGTTTCTCAATCAGGCTGCACTCCCGGTCAAAATTTTCATTGGACTGGTATATTGACAGTACATAGTTGTTCTCATTGGCAAGATCCGACAAATAATTAATGATATTCGAGAAAAACCGGTGATTAATGTTGGGTACTATCAATGCTATCATATTTCGCAGGCTCCCCCGGAGCTTAAGTGCATTCAAATTTATATGATAGCCCTCCTGTGCGGCATAACTCCTGATCATCTCACCCGTTTCATGCTTAATACGCGGATCCATCCGTAACGCACGTGAAACAGTTGAATGATGAACATTCAGTCTTCTGGCAATATCTTTAATGGTGATTCTCATAACGGACCGGCACAAATTTTTGCACACGTGTGTAAAAACAAATATAGCGGTTTTTAATTATTAAACCAGTCAATAATCTTTTATATTTTCAGCCTTTCGCTATCGCCCCTGTTTAACCAACCAAGGCGACACCCATTACCCTTTCGGGGAAAAAAACGGAAGGCAAATAGATGGTTTTGAATTAACTTTATTAATCACCTGTGGCTACTCCCATTTCCCTTTCGGGGAAAAAAACGGAAGGTAAATAAATGGTTTTGAAGTAACTTTGCAATAGATATGGAAGTATGGATTTTCAAAAACCAAACACCATGAACCCACAAGCATTGAAATTCTCAAATGAAACCAAGGTTGATTTCATGATTGAATTACGGCAGAAGGCAGATGAATATTTTGAGAAGAACAACCTCTCAAAATATGCCAATTCCGAGATGGTGATTAAAACCATAGTCATGATCACATTATACATCGCACCTTATATACTTATGGTGACAGGGGTGATCCATTCCACTCCCCTGATCCTGGTATGCTGGATCTTAATGGGATTGGGGAAGGCCGGCATAGGTATGGTACTCATGCATGATGCCAACCACGGAAGCTATTCAAAAAACACCCGGGTAAATAACCTGCTCAGTAATTCACTGTTTATTTTAGGCGGGCTTCCTGCAACATGGCAAAATCAGCATAACACCCTTCACCACAGATATACAAATATTGACGGTTACGACGGTGATATTAACCCTGCGCCCCTGCTGCGGTTTTCCCCTCACAGGCCCCTTCGGAAAATTCACAGATACCAGTATTTGTATGCATGGATCTTATACGGGCTTATGACCATTTCCTGGATCACAGCCAAAGATTTCAAACAACTGGTCTATTACAGGAAAATGGGCATCCTCGAAAGCGGCAAAAAATCCTACACCCGGTTGATGATTGAGCTGGTGATCTCAAAAATTTTGTACTATGCAATTTTGCTTGTGATCCCGCTGCTGATACTGCCCACGCCATGGTACCTGACCCTGTTGTTCTTTTTTGTCATGCATTTTATCGCTGGGCTGGTCCTCAGCACAGTATTTCAAACAGCGCATGTGATGCCTGATTCGGCTTATCCGCTGCCCGATAAGGATGGCAATATTGATCATAGCTGGACCGTGCATCAATTGCTTACAACCTCCGATTATGCGCCAAACAGCAGGGTGCTTTCATGGCTGACGGGTGGATTGAACTTCCAGGCAGTACATCATCTGTTTCCCCATGTTTGTCATGTGCATTACAGGAACCTGGCTCCCATCGTAAAAGAGACCACAGACAAACATGAGGTGCCTTATCACGTGCAACCCTCTTTCCTGAAGGCAATCCGTAATCACGCCAAAATGCTCAAACTCCTTGGGCGGGAGACTGCATGAAGATACTCGAAAACAACATGGCCCAGGTTGCTGTAATTGTCGAAGATATCGAGAAAAGCGCAGAATTCTACGCCAGCATGTTTGGCATTGATAAACCAGGGGTAATTGTTGCTGACGGGCATGAGAGCCGCCCGACCCTGTATCGCGGAAAACCCAGTGATGCAACCGCGAAGCTTGCATTCATCGAGCTTGAGAATATCCAGATCGAGCTGATTGAACCAGACGGCACGCCCAGCATATGGCAGGAGTTTGCCGATAATTACCACCAGGGGCTTCAGCATATAGCTTTCCGGGTTGATGATATAGACGAGGCAGAGAAGAAATTTGCGGCAGCCGGTATGGAAATTCTCCAGAGTGGCGGATGGGATGGCGGAGCATACTCATATATCGACGCCACGAAACAGATGGGAACCATTATCGAACTGCTATATAATTACTAACTCATTGATTTATAAGCTTCGGGTTGTTATTTAGCAGAATAATTAGTAGGGGTAGTTTTAATTGTCATTGGACTTGTCTGAACCGTGATCTTTGGCATCAAGGCGATTGACCAGTCAGAAACTTTTAGCATATTCGGCCTTGACATAGCCGTTAGTTCTGCTAATTGGATACCGGTAATTATTAGTGCCATAATTCTTATAATCGGTATAATTATGGCGATATACAAAAAAAGTTAATTAAGGAATCCCCTGCAATAATTGCAAAATGAGTCTCCGACGGAGCACCTGGTTTAATGCAGTATTTAAATTTGAGCCTTGCAATATGATAATTGCAAGCTTACCGGCTTGCCACGAAAAACTCGTAGGCATAGAATTCGGAATAACGCCGATGAATAACCGGTTCCTCTGCAAGTTGGTCCAGTATGGCCGAGGCTTCAGGGTCACCGGCATATCTGCTGCGCAACTCATCAATGCGCACCTCCATGGGTGTGTAGAAATCGTCCCACCACGCTTCATCAGGCAATGTGAAATGCCCGATAATATCAAATCCGCAGTCATGTAACAAGGCCACATCATCCTCCAGCCATCCCATGGTCGGATAATCCAGGTCGAAGCTGGCTTTCACTTCAGGAGGCGGGTTCTCCTTGCGCCAGACCGCATCAGTAAACGCAAGGTAGCCACCGTGGCGCAGCAATCCATGGCAAACGCGCAGAGCGTTCCCGAGGCCTATACTGTAAAGCGCTCCTTCCGACCAGATGAGATCAAAGCTTCCAGGTGCAAGATCCATGTTAGCAATATCTCCTACGATCGCGCTGATGCGCTGAGAAAGCCCATTCCGTGTAATTGCCGTACGCAGCCGCTCAATACTCGGTGCGTGGTTATCGACTGCCACGATGGAACCAGACATCATTTCAGCAAGCTGTATAGTCTGCCCACCTACACCGCACCCCAAATCGAGGATTGTGGGAAACTCAGGCAGATCGCGGCAATAATCCAGAGCTCTGGCGGCGCAAGAGCGGTTGCCAGGACCCTGACGGGGCAGGTTCTCGTATACCTCGAAAAACACTTCCCAGAAACGTGGGCTCAGTTCAGTCATGAGTGTTCATATTATCCAAAAGTTTATGCAAGGAAGGGAGATCGGGCTCGCCGCTATCCTGGTAATTACCTTTATTTAAAGATGTTGCAGGGTACTTTTAATTTTGCTGATATTATTTTCTCTCTCTATGGAAAATGTTCTGTCTCTCAAATTACAGATTTCAAATAGTTGTAATGCTTTTTCAAGAAGAGTGGTTGAATCGCTTTTATGTCCTATATCGGAAATAGTTTCAGCTAAAAGCTCTATGTTTTGAACGCTAAACCCCTTCAATTCACTAAGGTATTCATCTGAACCTTTTGCATCCAGATCCATTAATCTATCGAAATCCAGGTTTGCATTATGTAACAACATTCCTTTTAAGTCTACTCTCTGCTGCTGAATAGTTATTGATAGATTATCCTTCCCTCCACCAAAAAGTTTTTGGCGAATTGCGCTCATTATCATACCTATTTTTTCAATCTCTCTCAGCAAATAGTCCTTTTGATCCATATTAGTTATAGGCTATAAAGTGGGTTGAAATGATATTTAAGCCTGTTGAATATAGGCAATTAATCATAAGTGGGCGCTATAGTTCTTCTAGCAGATTTATTAAGCCGGGAAGATCCTGTATAACAGTTTTCCAAATTACATCAATATCCCCACCAATATAATCATTAATAAGTACATCATGCATTCCGGCCTTTTCCTTCCCGGGAACCTCATGATTAACTTCTCTGACAAACTATTCTCAAGCTTAATTAACTGAAGCAAAGATATTCCATCTTTGAATTTGACTAAAATATCGAGGTCACTCGTAGGGGTATTTTCATGCTGATTTTAGGTACTATTTTTATTTCCATCTGTTTATATATGTTGCTCCTCTGCGCAATATAAACCAGTACCTTCACAGCTTCGCCTGGTCAGTCCCGTTTAAGATTTGAATTGATTCAATCAGTGGAATGTTTTCTTATACATTGAACCGGGGTTTTCAAATTCAAGACAAGTTAAAGAAAATTATTTGAGAACTGGCTTCATATCACCCTGAAAAAATCCATCTGTCAACTCCTATTACCTGAAAACAGATACCATCTCAGGTGACCGGACTGAAACCACACGACATTTGCAAACCAACACTGTTCTGAAGCCGGCCTGAGTCTGAGTTTTGTCTATTACCAGCAGGGGTATGCTTAAGCCAGTCCAGATCGAATAATACTTCATGATGCCTGGCACGAAGGAGAAATGCCTAAAAATTTAATGACATACTTACTGTAACAAGCCGCAACCTCCAACGTCATATAATATAAACAGCTTGTCTGGTGGAAGAACAGGATTTTATAGAAACTCTTGAAGCAAATAAGGGGATCATCCATAATATATGCCGGCTTTATTGTGAGGACAAAGATGACAGGATGGATCTCTATCAGGAAATTGTTACACGATTATGGAAAGTAAGACATACATTCAGGGGAGAATCAAAAATCAGCACATGGATCTACCGGGTAGCGCTGAATCTGGCAATTTCAGATTTAAGAAAGAAAAAGAGGGAACCGGCAAGGATTGATGGTGACACAGAAATTACAGAAATCCCGGATGAAGACCAGGGATATATTCACGAGGACATTAAACTGCTTTACAAAGCAATTGAAAGCCTGTCGAAGGTGGAACGAGCCATGATTCTTCTAAACCTCGATAAGCAGCCATATGAAGAGATTGCAGGAATAATGGGGATCAAACCAAATCATGCCCGTGTTAAAATGCACAGGATCAAAGAAAAGCTAAAAACAATCTTTAACAATCTTGGCTATGGATGAGTTGGAAAAAATAAGAAGGATACTTGACGATCCCGGCGACATAGATAAAAATATGGATCCGGCTACAGATATTAAGGATTTGATCAGGAAACGGTCACTTAATTCAATCGAAAGGTTGCAGAGAAATATTCTCATAGAGCTTATAGTTGGTTCTCTGGCAGTCATTGTCCTTACCGTTATAACCATCTGTTACCCGTTCAGGCTGATTGGTTTGTACCTGGTGATCCCACTTATTTACGCAGCATTGTCTTTTCTTTATTTCGGATGGAAGTACAAGGGCATGAGGAAACTTAAAGTCCTTCCAAACACAAGCATAAAAACATACCTTGAGAATATGCTGGATTGGATAAATAATTTCTCAAATATTTATTTCCGCCTTAATCTTGTCTTGATGCCTTTCGCAATTCTTGTGGCAATCATAATTGCCTTGAATGTAAAAAGCGGGGAGGATATCTTTAAATCAGGAATTTTTGAGGAATTCAATCCTGCATTGATCATTGCAGCCCTTATCATTTATACGGCTGTCATCTTTTTGATAAGCTACCCTATACTTAAATGGTATACCGGAAAAATGTTTGGTAACCATATCGTAAGGCTCAGAAACAGCCTGAATGAACTCCAGTATCCTGACACAAATGCAAGAACATAATTTAAACAACTAAACGAATGTAGCGCACGGGGTTTGAAATTACAACAACCATTAAACAAAACCCCTGAATATCAACCAAAACCATTATAAACTAATCAAGGAGGATTTAACAATGAAAAAACTAATTGTTCTTCTCGCACTTGTTTCATTTGGCTTTATTACAAAAGCTGCAAATGAACTTAATGTCGCTTCCAATAAAACTGGAAAAGATATTTCCTATGTAATTGCAGGAGGAAAATCATATTTCAGTAATGAAGCGAGAGTTTTACTCAATAGGATCCGTATGCATTTGGAAGACGGGGTGGTTCTCACAATACCACTGAGAAATGTAGATGCATATATCATTGACGGGAGAATCTTTCACCGGCTACCGCTGGTAGACAAAAGAGGAAATGAACGAGGCAGTGCTTTGCTTGAACTTGTAGCAGAACGCAATGATTTGAGGCTTTACAGGCACGCCTCAGTGGACAGGAGGCTGGCTTGCTGGTTTGAAGACAACAGAGGTAAAACAGGGATGTATTTTGTTTACAAAGGAGATGAATATCATGTAAGCGTTGATGAAAGAAATTTCAGAACCGTACTGCCCTTTTTCGGCATACAAACCTTTTGAATTCCTCTTAGATTAAGGATCTTTCGAAAATATGCAGGTTGATAAATCCAGGTAATCCGGCATCTTTCAGACTGATGCCGGATTATTATATCTGCAAAATTCAAAGGCAGCATTTCTTATACTTCTTACCACTTCCGCAGGGGCAGGGATCATTGCGGCCTACCTTGGGCCAGGTTTCTGTGGGTTCATTATCACCGGTGTCTTCGAAGTCCGTATCTGTCTCGTCATAATCATCAAACTCATCATCCGGTTCGTCGTCTTCCCCGAAAGGGGTATAAAAATCTTCCAGTTCAGATAAATCCATAACAGCCTCCTGGCTTTTGCCGCCTTCCTCAATATAGTCCGAAAGCGCCCCGATACTAGCCAGTTCGGCCGATATCTCCTTCTTCAGTTCATTAAAATCGTTACGCTTGAAGTCGATGGATTTCCGGAATATCTTCTGCTCCTCTGTAAACTCGGCCTCATCTATGCTGTCGGGCAGCCCCCAGGAATGAACAAAGTCATATTCCCACAAATAGGGAGTAAACTGGCCGATTACCAGGCCCTTCAGGCGTCTGGACTGGATGATGAATTTTTCATAAACCTCCCTGCTGATCAATCCGATACTCAACAGGTAATCATAGATGTATACACAGCCCCAGAGAACAGCCGCCATTTCGGGCTTATTATCATAGGTAAAATTGCCCGACAGGTCTGCAAAATGCTTTTCAAATTTCAGCGGATGAATACTGAAATACAGTTCAATTGAGGGTTTCTTCTTCTTTATGCTGGCTTCCCAGTATGGCAGCATCTTTTCAAATATCCTTCCGCTCAATGCAAAGCCAACTCCCTTGCCTTTCATATATTTCGTGAAACACCACTGCAGCTTAAACCTGAAGATCAGGCGGTCGTTAATGAAAATATCTTCAAGAAATTCCTTGTTGCAAACATCAGAAAAAACACCCTGTTCAATGGATAAAAGCAATTTCTCATCAAGGTCAAAACCATACCGCTCCAAAACCTTAATTAACTGATCTTTCGGGAACAGATTCCTGTCTCTTTCCCAAAAACCCTCCAGCTCTGAATAGAGCTTGCAGATAGCCAGGTCATACTCCGGAGATCCCCATAATTCGTCGGATCCTGCCACATCGTCAAAATTATCAGTTATAGCCTTATCTATAAGATCTGTGTACTGGTAAAAGAGCAGTTTTTTGAAGCTGATAAAAAACATATCGTAATCCTGAAGAGGATCATTCATAAAATTTGCGAATGCAGCCCTAACCTTTTCAGTATCGCCGTGAAAACAATAATAATCGACCAGGAAGTCATCAAGATACTGAAAGTTTTCCTGGTAAAGCTCCGGGTGCTTTTCCCTGATCAGGTTGAGAAATTTCAGCACGCGGTCAAATTTTTTTGCAGATACATGATGGCCCTTTGTTTCCAGGATGACCTCTGCCACATCATATTCCTCCAAAAAATCGGCAGGTAATTCCCCTGAAAAGAACTCACAGGTGATATCGAAAATGTCAAGGATATTCTCCTTTGTGTATTTTTTCCAGAACTCCTTAGTGGTCATATTATTCTCTTTTGATGACATATTGTGAACAGGTTTTACTGAAAGGTGGTATCACATGAGACCCTTATTAAAATTGGACTTCATAAGTTTTTTCAAATGTCATATTAAGCCAATGCATTCCAAATGGGTTGCAATACCCTTCTGATCACTAACATTACATCTGGAAATGGGGCTGGGTTTTCAATTTCTATTTTTTTTGTAAAGGCAATCCATGTCTTGTTACGTTGCTTGTCCAAACTAAATTCATCGGCAAATAAGGAATGGTTTTTAACGTAGTAGGTGTTTCGGTTTTCAAAGGTTATCCTGACAGAGTTTAATAATACCGATTCACTGTAATCTCCAACTTCAATGAGTTTGTAAACATCATAGAAATCTTTCATCCTGCTATTTAAATCTGCAAGATCTATCATTGAATGGAACTTCTCGGCAATTATGGTTTCAATAGTATAGGCATTTATTAACGGGCTTGCCTGGCTATCCAATAATACAGGGAAAAATATTTTGACCGGATCGGGATATATAATATCACCAAAACCTATGTCCACCTGCAACCTTTGTTGGATGGTATCCAGATGTGCCGTGACAAATACCCTTAACCCTCCATAGGGATCGTTTTCCTTAATTTCGTTTGCAGTAATGCCAGAGCTATCAAATATAACCCCATCATTGTCAGTAACTGAACAAATATATCTCATTGCTTTAACCACATTCTGAACGTTATACCTCATCTGCTGCAACGAAAAATCAATATCAAGGGTGTATCTTGGTTTTTCGGATTTGCTATATGCATATAGCAGGGTTCCTCCCTTAAGAAAAAAATTATTACAATAGCTGCTAACCGAGAGACGATATAGCAAACGCTCATGAAGATATCGAATGATAAGATGCTGAAAGCTAATATTTCTGATCTTTGAGATATTGTAAAGTCTGGACCTGATAGATTTTGCGTTATTCTTCATAGCTGAACCTCCAGATACATCTTCATGGTGTTGAAAACCCTCATTACCCTTGCATACTTTACAAGCTTATCGATATTTCGTGTGTTCATTGCCAGATAGTTCTTTATCACCTCCGAAGTTAGCTCCATACCAACCTTATTACGGTATTTCACGGCATCGCAAACACATTTTTCAATATCATATATTTTAACCATGAAGCCTTCGATGGTTGTATTCTCGATGCCCAACTCATAGTACTCCTTTTTCAGGTAGGTAACCATAATATTTGGATGGGAAGGCAGAATAACCTTTCGAGACTTCTCTACGGCCAAATGAAAAGCATTGGGTATGGTTAGGGTTAGCTGGTGAAGGCTCCATGCTGAGTAAAGGCAAAGTACTGCCCCAGGAATAATACGCTCAACATCTATCATTTGCCTTTTCGCAACCTCCTCGTTAAGACAGTAAACCCCTCTCTTTATCTGCGTCACCTTTTTCTGTTCAATAAGCTTTTGCAAATGGTTACGCATAGTTCTGCTTTCCAGTTCATTTGACCTAAGATATCCCTTGTTTCTTTTAAATATTATTAGTAGTTCCTTCAATTTATTTTTTTCATAAATATACTGCTAATATTATAATTAGCAGTAGCTATATGAAAACAACTCAGAAAAGGAAACAGGTATTAGGTTCAATCCCGATATACAATCACGGTGACAGGGGCTAAAGGTTTGTATTGCCCCCTCAAATCATCGAACATCAATACAGATTAAATCTGTACCTTTAGGATGATGGAAAAAAGGTCATTTGCAATAGAGGGTAAGCTTCGGATTATTAAGGGTATCCCCTTCCCCGCCCGGAAGATCGTGATGCAGGCAGCGTTGTGCTTCAGATGGCTTTTTTCTGCTGCACCTTTGTCCATAAGGAAGCCGAAAAATCTTACGGCACAAAGCTTTATAAAAACAGTATTTGCAGCACCTCCTTTGACCATGCAGCAGAGGCTGCTGCCGTTACTCCTGGCGGCAATGCTTATCATCACAGCATGCAGTGGTTGCAGCAAATGGAGCAAAGACAGGGCCGGGGAAGATGACAATAGGTTTGAGGTCCACTTTATTGATGTCGGTCAGGGTGATGCCATCCTGGTGCTGACCCCCTCGAAAACCATGCTGGTCGATGCTGGTCCTCGCGACGGCAATGCCGCATCCTACATACGCTCGCTCGGTGTTGAGGAGATTGATATCGTGGTTGCCACCCACCCCCATGCCGACCATATCGGAGGCATGCCTGAGGTCTTCGTTTCCTTCCCCGTAAGGGAGATCATCGATCCCGGCGTTGTGCACACCACACTCACCTATGCCAGGTACCTGGAGCTTATCGATTCGCTTGAAATACCCTATTCTGAGGGGAGGAAGGGCATGAGGCGCGATCTTGGTGATAACGCTTTCGCGGAAATACTCCACCCCACCAATCCTGATGAGGCACTGCTGAACGATGCTTCGGTGGTTATCAGGCTGGTGCTGGGTGATGTAATCGTGCTGCTGACAGGCGATATTGAAAGAAAGAGTGAGGAGCAGCTGCTGGCGGAATATGCATCGGGAATGCCCGCCGCGGACCGGTCAGTTCTGTCAAGCCATATCCTCAAGGTGCCACACCACGGCAGTGCGACAAGCTCGCACCCGGCTTTCATCGCAGCAGTGAGTCCGCAAACGAGCATAATAATGTGCGGGCTTCACAATCCATTCGGCAACCCGCACAGGCAGACGCTGGCAATACTTGAGTCCGCTGGATCACAGGTATGGCGTACTGATTTGTACGGGCATATCGTTGTCAGGACAAATGGCACTGATTACAGCGTGGATATTACCCGTGAGGGACCGGTTGAACCGGCAATGATCAACATCAATGAAGCCACCCTGGAGGAGCTGCAGTATATCATCCATATCGGGCCGGAAAGAGCCAGGCAGATAATGAGGCTGAGGCCCTTCGAATCAATTGACGACCTGATAAGGGTTGACGGCATAGGAGCAGCAAGACTTGAGGATATCAAAAGGCAGAATATAGTGGTAGTGGAGTAAGACTAAGCCAGCCCGGGAGCAGCATTGGCCCCGGAACAGCATTGGCCCCGGAACAGCATTGGCCCCGGAACAGCATCGGCCCGGGAGCAGCATTGGCCCCGGAACAGCATCGGCCCGGGAGCAGCACTGGCCCTGGAGCAGCATTGGCCCGGAGGTATAAGAAGCAGGGCCATCACGGGGAGCTGACCTGGAGAAGCATTATTTTCAAACCAAAATAACCCAAAATGAACGCAGTAATAGACAGGATATCGGGCGGCACTGCCGTCCTGCTTATCGGCAAAGAGGAGGCGCAGGTAAGCGCGCCTTTATCTGAGCTGCCAGAGGGGGCAGGCGAAGGGACCTGGCTGGATATCAGTTTCAGCATCAACAGGAAGCTGACCGATGAACAGTACCGGAAAAACCGGGACCTCCTCGACAAGATAAAGCGCAAGAAAAGTGGTGGATAATTGAAATACCGGGGAACCGCTTAAAGACCATTAAACGGTATCTCGACACTTCTGCCCTTGGACTCAATCTCCCTGATCTCCTTCAGAAGAATTTCCTCGGATTCATTCTGAGGATTTCTTTTGCGCATTGACAGGTACAATAAAACCTGCTCCGGATCAAGATCCATGCTGTCATAATAGCTTTGTGGCCGTTCGTATACCATAACTGTAAGAATTTGATTACTATCTTAAGTTAACCAATTTTCAGCAGATTTCCAAATTTTCAGTTACCCCCAATACCTTTTGAGTGTAAAAAATTAGCTAAAACCAGACTACTACGAAACAACAGATATTCTGGCAACAGCCAGGATAAGCGAGCCGTACCATTCCCTGTGATCTACAAATGCAATGGCAGCACCGGCCAGAGCAACCGGTACGAATGCCGTTGCCGCAATGTCCAAATGGTACGGTAGATTGCGAAATGAAAGGCCAAAGACAACTACAACCTCAACAACAGCTTATGCTTTCTGCATCTTTTCGCTTGTATGGCTGACGGCATGTTTCAGCCACCGTCAGTTTCTTGCTAAGCAAGTTAACTAACTGACACGACACAGAAGAAAATATCCCTTTTTCTAATGAGTGGATGTGGTCGGCTGCAAACAATTGTTATAAAGTGGGTTGAAATTATATTTAAGCCTGTTGAATATCGGCTATTAATCATAAGTGGGCGCTATAGTTCTTCTAGCAGATATTTTAAGCCGGGAAGATCCTGTATAACAGTTTTCCAAATTACATCAATATCCACACCAATATAATCATGAATAAGTTTATCACGCATTCCGGCCATTTCCTTCCAGGGAACCTTATGATTAACTTTTCTGAATTCATCGGACACCTTTTTTTATGCCTCTCCAATTATCTCAAAGTTTCTTATCACAGCATCCTGAATTAATGTGCTGGCAGAAAACTCCGTTTTATTAAGGCCTTTAGTATACTCAAGTATGTTTTTTATTGATTTGAGTATATGGTCCACATAAATGGAATCATCCTTCATTACTCATAAATTATTCGAAGATCCTTTTGGATATACTCTTTAAGTTTCTTGTTAGATATTGCTCCTTCAGTAACCAGATCTACTTTAACATTTAACTTCTCTGACAAACTATTCTCAAGCTTAATTAACTGAAGCAAAGATATTCCATCTTTGAATTTGACTAAAATATCGAGGTCACTCGTAGGGGTATTTTCATTTCGAGCGAATGATCCAAAAATTCCAATCCTCTCAGGATTGAATTCTTTCAGTGTTGAGATAATTATATTATTAACATTTTGGACCATGATTTTCCTTTATATGCACAAAGATACAAGACAATTTGATATTATTTAATCAAGCTGATTTAAGGTACTATTTTTATTTCCAGCTTTATAACGGTATGCATAACCCGCAGGGCCTGTTAAAGTAAAGTCTGCTTCACAACATGATCATCTGAAAATGCAAAAGCGTTGGGGCTACACAGGTCGATAGGCCCGGACACACAAAGTGTAACACTACCGATAACCATCATTGATACAATTACATTAACCCCTTGTTTAGAGTACGGGCAGTCTTAATCAATTTCCAGACAACTTATTTCCTTATAATCTGAATGTTCTAAGAACTCTTTAATTATAATTTCGTTTTCCCGGATTATTTTTTCAAGCGATTTTGTGGAGGTATTTCCCATCCGCAACCAGATTATCTTTGGAGGAGTACCTCTGACCAGGCTAAGATCATAAAAATCAGAATCAAAGGTAACAATACAATAATCATTCAATTTGGCATAATCCCAAATTTGACTATCGGTTGAATTTTCAAGATTTAGATCTCTAACTTGTTTTGAATCCGGAAAAATATCCTCAATTATTCTTATGATCCGGTACGAGATGTTTTGGTCGAAAAGAAGTTTCATGACACAACCCGGATTTTTCTCTCCCTTTCTGCTGCATAAGAGAGACAGGCTGAAATATCTTCTTCTGTAATTTCAGGGAAGTCTGTGGTTATTTCCTCATGAGTCATACCTGAAGCTAACCAGCTCAAAACATCATATACAGAAATCCGGGTGTCCCGAATGCATGGTTTACCGAATCGTTTCTCTGGATTTATTTTGATGATATTTTGATAATTAGTCATAGTACAAATATAACATTATTTATCCAGTTATAGTTTTCCTCGCATGTGCTCTAATTCACTTATATAAGCTCAATAAACATAAACTTCACCAATTAATTTAGATGTATAAATTGCATTGGCAACTTAAATCATCGCATTCCACACTCACCTGTGCCAGGTACCCGGAGCTTATCGGCAAAGAGGAGGCGCAGGTAAGCGCGCCTTTATCTGAGCTGCCAGAGGGGGCAGGCGAAGGGACCTGGCTGGATATCAGTTTCAGCATCAACAGGAAGCTGACCGATGAACAGTACCGGAAAAACCGGGACCTCCTCGACAAGATAAAGCGCAAAAAAAGTGGTGGATAATTGAAATACTGGTTGACTGAATTGCCCGGACACACAAAATGTAACACTACCCCATTATTTTTATTTATCTGGTAGTATTCCTCTCTTGCTCAAATCTCTGGCTGAATGATGTATTGAAAGAATATTAACTATATTCCCATCATGATGGTAAATAATTCTGAAATTGCCGTAAATTATTTCTCTGATTTCTTTCTTATTAACTTCCGGAACAATTCGGCCGATCAGGGGATTAACTTCCAGTATTTTAATTCTCTCCAGAATTTTCTGAACTGTTATTTTAGCATATCTGGCTGAATCCCGGGAAATATACTCAGCGATACTTTCTAAATCGTCTAATGATCGTTTTGCAAACTTTATTTTAGCCATTTGCCGAGCTTTTCCCGAACTTGCTCATGAGTAAACACATTTCCTTCCTCAACGTCCCTCATGCCCTGTTCAATTTTATCAATTACAATGAATTCTTCAATAACATCTTCAATTGTAAAATGATCAGGCAGAGCATCAATTGTCTGTTTTAATTTATCTTTTGTCAACATAGCCAATGATTATAGATTGATACTTTTCTAAATTATCCTTTCAATTAATCGTTCAATTATCCGATAATAATTAACGATTATTATTCTTATGTATTTCAACATGGAAAATCTTGAAGCAAATTTTTTTGCAAAATCCTCTATTCCATGGTAAAGATAAAAAATAGAACCATTAAATACTACACTTACTAATTGTCAGGCCGGCAGGGCCCAAAGAGGCGTGTTAAAAAGTTGGTTATGCCGGATCTAAGCCGGATCTTTCATGTGTATAAATTATAGTTATCAAATTGTTTAACAATGTGTTACAAATTCGTGGTTAGGATATTTAGATTTTCAATTCCCATGGAACCCCATGCTTTATACATGTTATTTTGTCTGCCGAAGGTTGATGAGGGTTTCATGATGATACCGACTAGAGAAAAGGTTTTATTTTGTGGAAAGATAATCTTGAAGAGAAACTTGTTTGATT
>REEN01000086.1 GCA_007695015.1 Marinilabiliales bacterium | reverse complement strand
GTGATTCCGCCAGGATTCGAACCTGGGACCCACAGCTTAGAAGGCTGTTGCTCTATCCAACTGAGCTACGGAACCGTCAAATCGAGCGCAAATTTAACAAAAAAAAACCAAATGCATTTATTGGTTATCTTTACACCAGGATTTAAAGCCCCGTCATGAACAGTATTAAGGAGAATTATCCTCTTAAAAGCCACAACACTTTTGGAGTCGATGTTAAAACGCGTTTCTTTTCAAGCCCCGGCAGTATAGAAGAAATTGTTTCACTGCTGGAAAACAACAGGGAATGCTTCCCCTTCATGATCATTGGAGAGGGCAGCAATATTCTTTTCACAAAAGATTTTAACGGGCTCATAGTCAAGCCTGCCTTAAAAGGGATTGAGGTGATCGACAATAACCGGGAACACTGTCTTGTTCAGGTTGGAGCCGGTGAGATATGGGATGAATTTGTGGAGTGGGCTGTGGTAAACAATCTTGGAGGGGTGGAAAACCTGTCACTCATACCCGGGTCGGTTGGATCCAGCCCCATCCAGAACATCGGGGCGTACGGCGCTGAAGTCCGCGACGTCATCGAAAAAGTAAACTATCTTGACCTGGAAACCTTTGATTTGAAATCGGCTTCAGCTTCCGAATGCAACTTTGAATACCGTAGCAGCATTTTCAAAACCCACCTCAGGAACAAGACAGTCATAACCTCGGTGGTTTTCCGGCTCAGTCACTTCCACAAGATCAATACCACATACGGAACTCTGAACGAAGAGGTAGGGAAAACAGGTGTATCTGATATCAGGGCAATCCGGAACGCGGTCATTAAAATAAGGAATTCAAAACTGCCCGACCCCAAAATAACCGGAAATGCCGGAAGCTTTTTTAAGAACCCCGTTGTCAGAACAGATGTGGCAGACCGGATAAGTGAGAGTCATAAAGCAATGCCTTCCTATACCCTTCCAGGCAATATGGTAAAGCTGCCTGCAGGATGGCTTATTGAGCAGTGCGGCTGGAAAGGCAGAAAAGTGGGTAATGCAGGGATTCACGAAAAGCAGGCGCTTGTCCTGGTCAATCATGGTAACGCCAGCGGAATGGAGATAAAAGAGCTCGCCGGCAAAATAAGTGAATCGGTATTTGAAAAGTTCGGCATAACCCTTGAGCCAGAGGTCAATATAGTCTGACGATGTCAGTCAGCCGCTGCATCCATTATGGCCTTCTCCGCATCCCTGAGTATTTCAAGTGCGGTCTCCCGGTTGGTCGACTCCGCATATGTCCGCAAAACAGGTTCGGTTCCTGAGGCCCTTATCATGACCCATTCATCTTCACCCAGAAAGAATTTGTACCCGTCCAGATCTTCTGTTCTCCGCACACTCCTTTTTCCGAAATGACTGAACTGACCATTCCTGCATTTTTCTGTTATTTTGGCTTTTGCCTTTTTCCCGATATTCAGGGCAGACCGCTCAAAAGCAAATTTTCCGGTCATGCCATAAACCTCCTCCAGCAGATCGCTCACAGATTTTCCGGTTTCAACCATAAACTGCCAGATAAGAAGCCCCATCCAGATCCCATCCCTCTCGGGCATATGAGATATCACACCTATACCGCCTGACTCCTCACCTCCTAAAAGCACCTTTTCATTGAGCATTACACTGCATATCTCCTTGAACCCGATCTTTACCCTTTGGACTTCCAGGCCATAATAGGCACACAGCTTCTCAATCTTGGATGTGGATGAGAAACCGGTCACCACTTTTCCGGTATATCCCTTGTATTTATGCAAATAATGGATCAGGAGCAGCATAATATTGTGGGAGTCTACATAATTGCCAAACGCGTCATACATCGCAATACGGTCGGCATCGCCGTCAACGGCGAGTCCGCTGTCTATTTTTCCGTTTTTCCTGATAAAGGAGGAAAACCTTTTCAGGTTTTTGTCAAGAGGCTCAGGGGGGATTCCCCCGAAGGAATAGTCCTGCTCACAATTGACAAGATGCACACCGGGCAGTAGCCGGCTGATTACCCGCTGGCCGGCGCCATACATTGCGTCATAGGCGAAAGCAAACCTGGAGTTGCCGATCATCTCAAGGTCAAAATTATTTCTTACATGTTCAGTATAATCATCCTCAAGGTTTACCGGGATTATCATTTTCCTTTCCAGGTATTCGTCAAAATGGAGAGATTCGAGATGTATCTCATTAAGTTCAGGGATGAGTGTTTCAATGGTCCTGGTATCCTGTTCAGGCAAGGGTCCCCCATAAGGTCCCTTGACCTTGAAACCATTATAATGGTAGGGATTATGACTTGCCGTTATCACAACTCCCAGGGAGGCATTCCTTTTTATTACACCATATGATACCATTGGAGTGGTTACAAAAGGGTCTGCCAGGTATACCCTGATACCGCTATGCGCGAATATCTTGGCAGCAGTCTCCGCAAACATCTTACCTCCGAACCGGGTATCGTACCCGATAACCACGGATGCGTCCTTCTCCTTTTCCTGGTTTATAAGCCACCTTGCCGTGCCACGTGATATCCTTGCAACATTGCCTACGGTAAAACCATCGGCTATAACAGATCGCCAGCCGTCTGTTCCAAATCTTATATTATCCATTATTTCAATTTTGCGTTTTCACCAATTTTAGAATAAAGATAAAAAAATCAGCGAAAAACACCCCTTTGATTTAAAGCATTCCGGTACAGCCTGGCATTCCGGTTATGTTCCGCCAATGTCCTTGCAAATCTGTGATATCCGGAAAAATCCTCACGGGCACTGAAATAGAGATAATCATGCCTCTGTGGGTTCAATACGGCATCTATGGCCTGAACAGGGGGGACTGTGATAGGACCCGGCGGCAATCCGCCATACATATATGTATTGTAGGGGGAGTCGGCTTCAAGGTGTACCCGTAATATCCGGTTGACGGTAAAATCGCCAATGGCGTATTTTATCGTCGGATCTGCCTGGAGGCGCATACCCCTTTTCAGCCGGTTAAGGTACACTCCGGCTATCACAGGCATCTCATCCGCCATAACAGTTTCTTCACTGATAATGGATGCAAGGGTGCTTACCCCTGATCTGTCAAGTCCGGTCTCTTCTCTTTTTTCATCACGTTCACCGCTCCAGAAGCGATCGTACTCCCTTCTCATCCGTTGCAAAAACTGCTCAGCAGAAGTGTTCCAGTATACCTGGTATGTGTTAGGAATAAAGAGACCGGGAATGGTTGCCCCGTCAAACCCGATAGAAGCAATAAATTCACTGTCACGTACAAGCTCAACAATAGCGGTAGAGTCTGCTTCAATCTGGCGGCCTACCACAGAAGCTATCTCCTCGATGGTACGGTGACTGATAAAGACCAGGTTAACCGGCACCTGGGTTCCGGACCGCAGCATGTTTACCAGATCATTATTGTTCATCCCGCTGGTCAGCCGATAACGCCCGGGGTTTACATTATTCCTGTAGTTCTTCCTCCCGGCGACCCACTCAAGAGTTGCCCGGTTCACAATAAAACTGTTTTCTTCAAGCATATCGAGTACCACATCCATATCTGATCCTGTGGGTATGTTCAGAAACGCATATTCGGCTTCGCCGGTGGTCACATTTGGCCTGAAGACGGTATGCCAGAGGAGATATGCAGATCCTGCACCGGCCAGAAGTACCAGCAGTGACATAATTACCAGTACCCTCTTGAAAAGCGGTCTCTTTACGGTTTTTGTTTTCCTGCTCATTTTTGTTCTTAACAGATTGAGGCCCCAAAATTAATACAAAAAACGTTTTTCAGATAAAAATGTTTTGGGGCAGCAAGCAAAAACAGCATGTCCATGAGCCGGTAACTTCATATTAAGGCACAGCCTCAGAAAAAGATGATACCATAGTGATGTGCAAGTGCTGTAAAGGTATATGAAAGCGCAAGAGACAGCAGGGGAGCAATTATCCAGACAATCCAGAATTTTTGCACAGTCCGCGACACTATGACCTTCTTCCAGCCCATTTTTGATATGCCCACTGCAATTATGGCAAAAGTATTCAACTGGACCAGGGAAGTAGGTATGCCCCTGGTTATTGATGCAAGCAGCAGCAATGTAGCTGTTACAATGGAGATCAGTGACGCGCCTACAAGTCCGAATTCAACTATTCCCTTGCCGGTTGAATGGAGTAACCGGTAACCAAACAGCGAACTGCCTATGGCAAAACAGGGCGCAATGATCAGGGTTGTGACTGTTATTATAACAATAAAGTTATCCTCACTGCCGGCATCAATACCCAACTCATTAAGTACCATGGAAGCTATGGGACCTGAGGCATTTGCAACGTTGTTTGCCCCTATGGCAAAAGCAACGTAGCAGGATGAAACAAATACCAGCCCCTTGAGAAGAAAGTGGTTCGATATCTTCTCGTAGTCTATGTCCTTGGAATCCCTTATCCTCCGGTAAAGGAGCTTTCCAATGAGAAGGGTGACAACAAAGGATACGACCGGCAGAATAAACCAGGTGGGAATAATTTCATACAGCAGCTTGGGTGAATTAAGCTGCTGGTAGAAGATAGCGGGACCGGAAATGGCAAAAACCGTTGCCTGACTGGTGGATTGCGGTACAGCCAGATAATTGGATATCAGCAGCGTAATACCAACTGAGAAAAGTACGATGGTAAGTATGTCAGGGGTAAGCATCTCCTGAGGGATAAGCTCCCGGCCCATTGTGACGCCAACCTGCTTGCCGGCAACTATTGCCCCCAGTAGCACAAACAACCCGAAAACCCCGGGAATAGCAAGTCTTTTGATGATATTTGCCCCATAGGCGGCAGAGAACGATGGAGCGGTTCCGCTTGCTCCCATGTTTACAGCAAGAAACATTGCCGCGATAAGTGGTAGTAATAATTCGCTGTACAAATCCTTAATTTTGACAAACTGAACAAATAATCTCTGCCTGCAAAAACGCAAGGTAAATATAAAAAAAATACCTGTTTTAACAGGAATTTTGTATATTAGGATGCTATAATAATCATAAGTATGACCTGAAACCTCTACAAAATGTCCGATATACTTTTTAATTACCTGAACCGGAGGCTGCAGCATTCCGAAGGTACAGATGTTGTTGTCCCCAAGGAGCCCGGTCCCGTAATCACCATCTCAAGACAAAGCGGTTGCTCGGCAAGAAGATTGTCAGAAAAACTGGTAGAAGAGCTGAATAAGCGGACAGCCGACCAGAAAAAGAGGAAGGAGTGGGACTATATTAACAAGGAACTCCTTGAAAAAGCTGCAAGGGAACTGGATGTTAAACCTTCGGAGATTGCATATGTTTTCAAATACCAGGAACGAAATGCACTGGGCGACATTTTTGCTTCCTACGCAAATAAATATTATAAAAGCGACAGGAAGATCAGAAAAACAATTGCCGATGTTCTCCGTGCCGTTGCGTCAGAGGGTAATATTATTATAGTTGGTCGTGCAGGTGTTGTTCTTACCAAGGAGATAATGAAATCCCTTCATATTAGCCTTGAAGCACCTCTGGAATGGCGAAGCCTTATGATCAGCGAAAGATATGACCTCTCTTTTGCTGAAGCCAGAAAATCAGTAATTGAGATGGATAAAAAGAGACAGCGGTTCAGGGAGTCATTTGAAGGGCGGAATACCGACTATACATGGTTTGACGTCACTTTTAACCGTATGTCACTAACAGAAAAAGAGATAATTGAGGCCATCATTAAAATGATGGAAACCAAAAAGCTTATCTGATAAACTTGACCCGCCACATCTTCTGCCAGAATATTACTGCAGCAGATATACTAAAACATATCTGCTGTGCCAGCGTGATATATTTTCAAGCCCAGAATGCTTGTAAATATTTTGCTGCAACTAATATATTAGTTATATTTGAATAATTAATATTGACGGTTATGAACAGATCAATTCTTTTTTCACTTGTTATGCTGGCAATACCATACAACTTACAGCCGGCTGTTATGCATTCAGGGGATATTCCTTCAGTAAGGGCCCTCATTGCCGGTGAATCTTACGATGAAGCCCTGAGTATCATTTACTCCATGCAGAAAACAGATTATAATGACAAGGACCTCTGGTACCTGGGGGGTATTGCGCACAACAGAATGATGAGACAGGACAGTGCGCTCTACTACCTGACACGGGCACAGGGACTGGACAGCACCGACAGGCAGATTGCAGGCGCCCTTGCCTCGGTATACGCCTCATTACGGCAGTCTGCCAGAGCCCGGGAGATCTACGCCGAAATGATCAGGCAGGATTCAACACTGTTAATGCCATATATTCAGATGGCAGCAATTCATATGAGAGACAATGAGCCCAGGGCAGCCCTGGAAATATACCTTCAACTGCACGCGATGGAACCGGGAAACCCGGGTTTTGTAAAAAGCATAGCCGATTGCTACAGGCGGTCGGGCAACGAGCTTCAGGCTGTCAGGTACTACAGAAGAGCACATTCAATGAACAACAGCGATCTTTCAATTAACCTTGCCCTGGCAAGTCTTTTTGCAAGGATGAAAGATTTTCAGGGCGGACTCGATATTGCAGAAGCAGGTCTTTCTGTCGATGGTTCGCATGCTGAGCTTCTTTTCTGGAGTGGATTCTTTAATTATGCACTTGGCAGGTACTCATCAGCTATCATAAGGCTGAACCAGGCTGAAGAGAACGGGAACGAATCAATAATGGTATATCAATATCTGGGTATCAGCCACTACCTGATGAAAAATTATGAGAAGGCCCGTGATTACCTGGAACAGGTTATCACCGCAAATGTAAATGATCACAGGCTTTACACTTACCTGGGAAGAATATATATGCAGCTTAAGGATTATGAAATAAGTGAAATATACTTTTTAAATGCACTTGAGGTACTCAAACCCGATACAAAATCCATAATCGACACGTACCTGAACCTGGTCGATTCATACAGGCTGGAAGGCTCATGGGAGAAGATGGCCGATGCTTACAACTCGGCTATGCATCATGATGGCAACAACCCTTATCTTCATTACGGACTTGCATACACCTTTGATAACCACCTTGACCGGCACGATGATGCCCTTGAATTCTACTCAATGTTCATAGAAATTGTATCAGCATTCGCTGATCCGGGAAATGAGCTTCTGTCTCTCATGGATTATGCACAGGCAAGGGTAAAAAGGATCAGGGAAGAACAATTTTTTCAGTAACCGTACGGGACCGCACAAAACCTTTTTATCTGTTCCTTGTTATATTTTACAGGAGACATAATGTCTCCGTATCATTTCTACAAAAAACTCTGTTTTATAAAAGATGTCGGCAAGATATAAGGCGGTAATTCTTCTGCTTCTGTCAGTCAGCTATCACTCAGTCTCACAGGTAACCGGCAGGATAACCGATAGGGTAACCGGAAAGCCTGTTCCCGGTGCTGCAATAGTATTCCGGGAAAACGCAGGCGGGACGGCCTGCGATCATGATGGTTTTTTCCATACCGTGCAGACAGGCACAGCTACAATAAGCGCCGTGGGGTACCATGCAAAATACGTGGTACTTACAGATACCGGCGATACCCTTTTTTTTACTCTCGTACCTGACAAATATGAGCTGGAAGAGGTAGTGGTGGAGGCCTTTAACAGGTCCAGAAGACTGGTTGACGTGCCCGGATCGATCACTCTTATTCAGGGCGCGCGCATAGAGAGGGAGAACCCGGTTACAGTCGTGCCGGTAATAAATCATGCACCTGGTGTGTTTGCACATTCGGGAGCTCTTAATACAAGCAGAATTACGATTAGGGGAATTGGTGCACGCGTGCCCTATGCAACAGGCAAGGTACGGGCATATCTCAACAATATACCGCTGACTAACGGTTCGGGCATAAGCATTATAGAAGATATAGACCCGTCACTGATCGAACGGACTGAGATAATAAAAGGTCCTGCAACCAGTGTTTACGGTGCAGGACTCGGAGGCACGGTCATACTCAGGGCAAAGGATCCGGCATTGCTCCCGTCAGGCATATCCAACAGTTTCCATACCGGATCATGGGACCTCTACAGGAACTCCCTGGGCTTCAATACCGGCAATGAAATATATGGGATCAACCTGCAGTACAACCATACACAGAGCAACGGGTACCGCCAGAATAACGAGTACCGGCGTAACGGACTAAGCATTGTGGGCCGGGCAATGCCTGAAAAGGGGCCTGATATAACTTTCCTGATGGTGTACACAAGCTTAAAGGCACATATCCCAAGCTCCGTAGACAGCACAACATTTGTTACTGACCCTTCGGCTGCGGCGCAAAACTGGCTGCGTACAAGAGGTTACGAAGATTACGACAAGCTGCTTGCGGGGGTGTCGGCGGACTACCGCATAGCCGGTTCGCTGAACGCGGGCTTCAGCCTTTTCAGCACAATTTACGACGAGAATGAACTGAGGCCATTCGATGTCCTTTACGAAGAGAGGGCATCAGTTGGCAGCCGGCTTAAACTGGTATATGACGGCAGACTTCCTTCCGGATCGTGGCAGGTTCTGGGCGGCGGCGAGCTCTTTTTTGAACAATACGGATACAGATCCTATGAGAATATCGGGGGAATTGGTGAGAAAGGAGGCCTCATAAGTGATAACAGGGAGCTTATATCCTACTACAACGTTTTTGCACAGGCCGATATCGATCTTCACCGGCTGAGAATTTCATCCGGTCTAAATATCAATTCAAGCAAAACCGACTACAGCGACCTGTTTAACCAGGCGCACAATGACCAGTCCGGCAGATACAGCTACGGCAATATAGTCTCACCCAGAATAAGTGCAAACTACCGCTATTTCATGAGTAACTCCCTCTTCCTGACTATAAGCCACGGGTTCTCCCCTCCTTCCCTTGCAGAGACCCTAACGCCTGAAGGGTTTATAAACCCGGGTATCAAGCCGGAGAGAAGCTGGAACATCGAGGGGGGAGTACGGGGCAACCTCCTTAATCATACGTTTTTCTATGATATAAACATTTATAGCATGAGGGTTTCTGACCTGCTCGTAGCCGAAAGGGTGGCCGAAGATGCCTGGGTGGGGAAGAATGCGGGTGAGTCACTGCACAGGGGACTGGAGGCGGAGCTGCAACTTGAGATTATCAGGAGGGATGAAGGCGCAGCTGCCGGCTGGTGGCAACCCGTGCGGCTGACCGTAAGTCCGAACATGACTGTCAACAATTTCATCTTCACAGATTTTGTTGACGACGGAATTGACTACTCCGGCAACTATCTTCCCGGCATACCCGGGACCGTATTCAATGCCGGATTTTACGGGGCCCTGAATGGGGGACTGTATGCACTGGTCAATCTTCGTTCAGTAGGCGCCATGCCGATGAATGACCTGAACAGCCTCTGGTCAGACAGGTATTTCCTTGCAGGTGCCACAGCCGGCTACAGGCACAGGTTCCCGTTCAACCTGAGGGGCGAAGCCTGGATATCTTCAGGCAACATCTTCAACCGCAGCTACGCATCAATGATCCTTGTCAATGCCCCGGTTTTCAATAACCGTCCCCCTCGTTACTACTATCCCGGCGATCCCAGGAACTATTCGGCAGGTGTAAAGGTCAGCTACGTTTTCAACTGATAAGGAACATCTGTATACAATATATTCGGATAAATTCCTCTCCTGTGTTATATTTGCACAGTAACCCTTCAGCTTAATCACAGAAAAAACTGACCGCTATGCCTCATAAGTTACTGGGCCTGACAGCAGTATTCGCATTCCGCCTGATCACGGCAACCATCCTTGCAGCATTAACCGCAATGGTGCCGGGTCAGCCCTCTCACACCGGAGCATACAATGTTGTTAAATACTCCGTAGCGATTGAGGTCAACGACACCACCAGCCATATCACCGGTAATGCTGGCATCCGGGTCATAACCGGAGGCGAGGCATCCGAGATCATTCTCGACCTGGTATCGGTAAACAGCGATGGCGCCGGGATGACTGTCGACAGCGTACTCAAAGATGGCACACGTGCAGGGTTCACTCATGAAGCAGACAGGCTGGTTTTGCCTGCTCCGGCCACCGATACAACTGTAACTGCAAAATACCGGGTGTACTACAATGGCATAGTGGATGACGGTCTTATTATATCGACCAACATGTACGGCGACAGAACCTTTTTCGCCGATAACTGGCCCAACCGCGCACACCAGTGGTTCCCCTGCATCGACCATCCCTCATCCAGGGCAGAAGTGGACTTTACCATAACCGCACCATCTCATTATCAAGTGATAGCAACAGGACTGCTTCAGAAGAGAATTAACCTTCCGGGGAACAGAACGGCACACTACTGGTCCTCTTCCGTTCCGGTTCCGACGAAAGTCATGGTCTTCGGAGCCGCTCCCTTTGCGGTGGAATACAACGGATACATTGACACTATACCTTACAGTAACTGGGTTTACCCCCAGAATGCATGTGAAGGTTTTGCATCATTTTCGGCCACACCCGGAATTCTTCGTTTCTTCACTGACCTGCTGGGGCCATACCCGTTCGAAAAGGTTGCCAATGTGCAGTCCACCACCCGCTACGGAGGCATGGAGAATGCAGGCAACATATTCTACCATGAGGCAGCTGTGGCTGGGGAGAGAGATTTGGAATACCTGATCGTACATGAGATGGCCCACCAGTGGTTCGGTAATTCACTGTCGGAAACCGACTGGCCTCACCTCTGGCTGAGTGAGGGACTGGCTACCTGGCTGACGGACTGGTACTACATGCAGAAGCATGGCGAACAGGCACTCAGGGAAAGGATGCAGAGCCACCGGCAAAGGGTGACCGGTTTTGCAAATACCAGGCTGGCTCCGGTTGTCGACCACCACCCCGGAAAGCTGACCGATATGCTGAACCCGAACTCCTACCAGAAAGGATCCTGGGTCCTGCATATGCTCAGGAGGAAGATCGGTGACGAGCTTCTCCTTGAAGGCATCGCTCAGTTCTATAAAGCTTACCAGATAGGGCATGCCTGCACTGAAAAGTTCATGAATGTAATGGAAGAGGTTTCCGGCACCGACCTGGAAGAGTTTTTTGATGACTGGCTCTATTCTGCCGGACATCCGGTACTCTCAAAAAATACCTCATTCAGCAACGGACGGCTCACCATGGAACTGGTACAGACCCAGCAGCACAAGATGGCATTCACATTTCCGCTCGATATAAGGTTTGTTTTTGAAGACGGCAGTGAGCAGGACCACACCTTCGATATCATCTTCAGAAGGCATGAGTTTGTAATAGACATGCCCTCCGAGCCGGCCAGGATAATTCTCGACCCCGATACCTGGCTGCTGTATGAACTGATATAACCCGGTATTCGCAATAGTAATGCACAATTGAACAACTAATTTAAAATACAACAAGATGCAGACAAAAGAGATTTTCAGCAGGTTATTTCTGGTATTTATTTGCTTTCCGGTGATCTTTGGCACTTCATGTGCAGGGACTGACAAAGGAGTCCTTGTGCCAGACCCGGGAGTCGTTTCTTTCACCTTCAGAGACCAGTTTTCAGAAGATGTGCCGGGCACCCTCGACATGATAAAGGAGATGGGTATTACCAATATAGAGTTTTCAAACCTTTTCGGAAAGACAGCAGAAGAAATGAGAGCGCTTCTCGATAAGAGGGATATGGTATGCACATCCTACGGCGTTGGATACAACAGGATTATTGATGATATTGAAGCGGTGGCACGTGAGGCCGAAATTCTCGGGGCAAAATACGTAAGGGTGGCTACGATTCCCTTTGAAAGGCCTGAGTTCACTATTGAAGATGCACAGAGGGCGGTGGCTGATTTCAACCGTGCAGGAGAGTATCTTTACGGGCAGGGTATCCATTTCTGCTATCACAACCACGGCTTTGAATTCTGGCCCTGGAAAGATGACCTTACACTGTTTGATTATATAGTTCAGAACACCAATCCCCAATATGTAAGCTTTCAGATGGACGTTATGTGGACAGTGCATCCCGGGCAGGATCCGGTTGAGCTTCTTGAAAGGTATCCCGACCGGTTCAGGCTGATGCACCTTAAGGACCTCCGCAAGGGAGTTACAGGTGACCTGTCGGGAAGCACACCCAGGGAAAATGATGTTGTTCTGGGAACAGGCCAGGTCAATTGGCCGGCGGTGCTGAAAGCCGCACAAAACACCAATATTGAGTACTACTACATTGAAGATGAGAGTCCGGATGTAATTGAAAGAGTGCCCAAAAGCAGGGAATACATTATCAGCATCAGCGATGATGACTGGCTATTATTCACTGTCACTGACCAGCTGTAAAAATCCGGTTTATACGGCCACCCGGTTTGTCAGGCAATGAAATACTGGAACAAATACCTGGTAAGAAGGGTTATCAGCAATACAAAAACCAGGTTGAGCCAGGCCCCTGCCTTCACCATCTGCGGAATAGTAATTTTTCCGCTTCCGTAAACAATGGCATTAGGCGGCGTTCCCACCGGGAACATAAAGACGCAGCTCGCTGCAACAGCAACAGGAATAGCCAGCTGGAGCGGGTCTTCGCCCATGCCTATGGCAACAGAGCCCATGACGGGCAGAAAGGCTGCCGTGGTTGCCGAATTGCTGGCCAGGTTTGTAAAGAGGATAACAACGAATGTAACAATAAAAATTACTGCAATAAACGGCAATCCATCAAGTCCCACGAAATAGCCGCCAATCCATTCTGCAAGTCCGGTACGCTGAATGGCGCCTGCCAGTGTAAGTCCCCCGCCAAACAAGATCAGGATGCCCCATGGCAGCCTGGAAGCAGCCTTCCAGGTAAGCAGGGGTTGGCCGGTTCTGAAGTTCAGGGGTACCAGGAAAAGAAGGAGTGCGCCGAAAATGGCAATTCCGGCATCGGTTAATCCCGGCATCCATGGTTCGACCAGGGGCCTTGTCATCCATAAAAAGGCCACGAAACCGAAAATTATTGCAACCATGGTCTCTCCAGTGCTGAATCGTCCCAGGCCCCTGACCTCATTGCGTATATACTCTCTTCCGCCGGGAAGGCTTTTGAAACGGACCGGAAAGGTGATATAGGTGAGCGAAAAAAAGATCAGTGGCAATCCCAGCACTACCACGGGTATTCCTATGAGCATCCACTCCATGAATGATATCACCACACCATATGATTCATTGACAAACCCTATCAGCAGCGCATTTGTAGGAGTGCCTATCACCGTTCCAAGTCCCCCGACATTAGCCGAATATGCGATGGAAAGCATGAGCGCCACTGCAAAATTATCATACTGGCGCCTGTCATAAATGCTGTTTTCACTGTTCCTGGTCAGTTCAATTACCGAAAGAGCAATAGGCAGCATCATCATGGTGGCAGCCGTGTTGCTGACCCACATGCTTATGA
This sequence comes from Marinilabiliales bacterium, assembly GCA_007695015.1. Lineage (NCBI taxonomy): Bacteria > Pseudomonadati > Bacteroidota > Bacteroidia > Marinilabiliales > Marinilabiliales bacterium. Next base: position 3,331 of record REEN01000086.1, on the reverse strand, counting down.
CGGCCGTGGAGACCATAAACCCGAAAATTATGCTCCGGGGCCTGGAGCCGATAAGCCCGATAATATTAAGGGCTATCCGCCTGTGCAGTCCCCATTCCTGCATCCCTATGGCAAGCATGAATCCTCCCATAAAGAGAAATATCATCGGGTTGGCATATGGTGTCGCTGCCACGCTAACAGAGGAGATCCCGAACATCGGAAAAAGTACAAGGGGTATCAGTGCAGTGGCGGGAATCGGTATGGCCTCGCTTACCCACCAAACAGCCATAAGAACGGCTATTGCTGCCGTATACCAGCCTTCCTGGCTCAGTCCCTCAGGAGGGTGTGCGACAATCATCACAAGGAAGAGCAACAACCCCGCTCCCATTCCGGCAAACCTTTTCAGAAAAGGTGATTTTTCCACCGCCTTACCGCTATCATCTTTCCCCGGGTTATTGTTGCCGGGTTTATCTTCTGGATCAGCCAATGATATTTATTTTGAATTACTACTACAGACGGCAGACAGTCAGTCCCCCGTCAACCATAAAGACCCCTCCCGATGAGAAAGGGAAATTCCCTTCAGCCAGGGAGACCACTGCCAGGGCAACATCCTCAGGTGTTCCCCACCGGGGTTGTATATTCAGTCCCTCCCCGATGAGCTTGTCATATTTCCCGGTAACACCCGAGGTCATATCGGTCCTTATCACACCGGGCCTCACCTCATAAACCGGGATTCCGTATTCGGCAAGCCTGGCTGCCCAGATACTGCTGTGCATGGCAAAACCTGCTTTGGATATACAGTACTCGGCCCGGTTGGGAGAGACCACCGTGGCAGATATGGAACCTATGTTTATTACCATCCCGCTGAACGAACTGTCAGTTCCACGCTTTTCAACCATCATACCGGCAACATCCCGTGTCAGGAAGAAAGGCCCCTTCAGGTTGATGCGCATCACCCTTTCGTAACTCTCCTCGGTAACGGTCAGTGCATCCATCCTATCGAGCGGTGCCACCCCCGCATTGTTCACCAGCAGGTTGACAGCCCCGAACTCCCTTTTTAGTTTGTCAACGACCGACATCCTTCCCTCGGGTGTGCCCACATCGCCCCTGCAGTAAAGGACCCGGACACCTATTGCCCTGATCTTGTCAAGTATACCAGCCACAAGGTCCTCATCCCTTACCCCATTGACTGCAACATCATACCCTTTATCTGCCAGTCCGTTAGCTATAGCCAGTCCGATCCCCCTGGTGCCACCTGTAACAAGTGCTGTTTTTGCCATAATTTCAGTTTTTATCAATGCCCCTGAAAAAGGTGTAATAGGGTCCGTTATCTATGATACGCAACAGGTAGAGAGCCAGCTCACGCAGGTGGTAGTCCCCCCACATGGATGATTCGCCGCACGGTATTTTCCTGCCTGCCGGAATATTGTCCCACCCGTTGGGACGGTGGTAGACGGAGTGCAGCAGAAGGCCCTGGTGCCCGTTGTCCCTGCTGATATAGGGATCATCGAGCAATGTTTTTGCCACGGTCAGGCCGGCCCGGAAATAGCGTCCGCCATCCTCCTCCTGTCCACGTTTTTCAAGATAACGTCCAAGTCTCAGCAGTCCCTGGCCCGCTATTGCAGCAGCAGAGCTGTCGACCGGCTCGTATTCATTGAATGGGTCGGCTTTTACTGAAGTATAATCCCCCAGCCTGTAAAGCAGGGGCGCCCCTGTATCCCAGTATGGGATCCCGTCGGCCGATGTATTCGCTATGTAAAAATCGGATGTGGCCCGGGCAGCTCGCAGCATAACATTTTCTATATGCTGCCTTCCTCCCACCGGCTCGAGTTCATGGTCATCCAGGACTTCCAGGAATTCAAGCTGCTCGGCAAAACCACAAACAGCCCATGCAAGTCCCCGCGTCCACGTGGTAAAGGGCGAAAACCCCTGCTGTGATGAGGGACACCTGAACCTGCCGTCATTCACATTGAATATGGCTTCGTGTACTGTCCTCCCCCAAATATCCCAGGCATCCCGGCCCTCTCCATAATATACGCTGTATCTGGCAGTAGCATCTATATGCATTATCATTCTTTCGAGCAGTGATATCCTGACGTCATTCTCGGCAAAAAGTGAGTGCCCCAGCAGGTGAGCCGCGGCGAGCGCCCTCATAGACCTGATGGTGTCGACAAAGAGGGAGTGCGGACCATTGAAGGAGTATACAAATCCGCCTCCCCCGGGCGTTCCTGTCCACCTCACTGCCTGCACCGCGCCTGACGATTTTATGGCCAGATCATAAAATGACTTTTCCCATTCGCAGGATTCAATTCTTCCCTCCGAACATAGCCTTCTAAGCGCACCATAGGTGCTGATATTGTTAAAGCCGTGATCATGCACCCCTACATGGGTTATGTGCGGGGCCATAAGCTCAAGCGTGGCTTTTCTGCCCAGATCAAGGAACTCCTCTTCACCGGTGGCATCAAACTGCAGTATCTCACCGCCAAACTGGAATCCCTGTGTCCACTCGGTCCATCCCATAGTGGTATATTTGCCGTTTCGGGTGAATACCGGAGAGCCCTGCTCCGTATCGTACTCCTTCCTTATGAGTTTTATTTTTCCGGCACTCAGTTCCCACAGGCCCTGAAGCTTTTTTTTCAGATCGGCAGGCTTTATTTCATGATTGATTTGCATAGAAATAACATTTTTATTAAACCATCTGTTTCAGATCCGGAACATCTGCCCATACCCGTCTTCCCCATGCTTCAAGGGCGAGCTCGGCTAGCTGCACACCTTTTGCAGCCTCCAGCAGGTCCCACCTGAAAGGCCCATCCCCGGCAATATGCCTCAGAAAAAGTTCCCACTGGATCTTAAAAGCATTGTCAAATTCACCGTAAGAAGGCATCCTGGTCCACCCCTCTCTGTAGTCCACCGGATTATCGATGTCGGGGTTCCATACAGGCCGGGGTGTGGCATGGGCTGACTGTATCCAGACCTCCCTAAGGCCTGCCACGGCCGAACCCTTTGTGCCGTCAACCTGGATTGTGAGCAGGTCATCACGGCGGACCCGGGTGGCCCATGATGAGTTGATCTGTACAACTATCCCGTTCTCCAGTTCGAAAATGGCATAGGCTGCATCATCGGCGGTGGCCCTGTAGGCCTTTCCCTCCTCATCATACCTTTCGCCGATTTGTGTTGCACCAAGGCAGGTAAGCGACTTAACACTTCCGAACAGGTTGTCGAGCATGTACCTCCAGTGGCAGAACATATCAAGAATGATACCGCCTCCATCTTCTTTCCTGTAGTTCCAGGAAGGCCGCTGCGGGGGTATGGTATCGCCTTCAAACACCCAGTACCCGAAATCAGCCTTTAC
>REEN01000085.1 GCA_007695015.1 Marinilabiliales bacterium | reverse complement strand
AAAGAGGAGCCTGCAGCAGAAGAGGCGAAAGAAGAGCCTGCAGCAGAGGAGAAGAAAGAGGAGCCTGCAGCAGAAGAGGCGAAAGAAGAGCCTGTAGCAGAGGAGAAGAAAGAGGAGCCTGCAGCAGAAGAGGCGAAAGAAGAGCCTGCAGCAGAGGAGAAGAAAGAGGAGCCTGCAGAAGAGGAGGGAAAAAAGGATGAAAAAACTTCCGATGAGCAGAAAACCTGACAATAATATTTAAGATACCTTAAGAGTGAGAAGGATAAGGATATTAATCCTTGTCCTTTTTTTCTGGCAGGGTAGAGCGAACAACAATATGACCAGTTAAATATTTTTTAAACACCTAAAATTTTAAAGCTATGGGACAAATTGCCCGGATACATGCAAGACAAATTCTTGATTCCCGAGGGAATCCAACTGTCGAAGTTGACGTCATAACCGAAAGCGGATTCTTCGGACGTGCAGCCGTGCCTTCAGGTGCTTCGACCGGGGTTCACGAAGCAGTTGAGCTGCGTGATGGCGACAAATCAAATTATCTTGGTAAAAGCGTTGAAAATGCAGTTAATAACGTCAATACCATTATAAATGATGAATTGACCGGATGGGATGTCCAGGATCAGAACGGGATTGATGAGGCCATGATAAAGCTGGACGGGACAGATAACAAAAGTAAGCTCGGAGCCAATGCAATCCTTGGTGTTTCCCTGGCCGTTGCGCGTGCAGCTGCCGCATCAACCGGACAGGACCTTTTCAGGTACATAGGAGGCGTCAATGCCAATACTCTCCCGGTTCCCATGATGAACATCCTTAACGGAGGATCACATGCCGACAACAAGATTGATATCCAGGAGTTCATGATCATGCCTGTTGGCGCATCTTCTTTCTCAGAAGGCCTGCGCATGGGTGCTGAAGTTTTCCACAACCTTAAAAATGTACTCAAAAAAAGCGGGCATTCTACCAACGTTGGCGATGAGGGTGGTTTTGCCCCAAACCTCGGCTCGAATGAAGAGGCTATCGAGGTGGTTCTTGAAGCTGTAAAGCAGGCAGGATACAAACCTGGCGATGATATTGTTATTGCACTCGACGCAGCGGCATCGGAATTCTATAACAAGGAGAAGAAGGTTTATGAGTTTGAGTCAACCGGACAGACCTTTACCAATCTTCAATTGGTTGATTTCTGGAAAGAGTGGGCTGAGAAATATCCGATAGTATCAATCGAGGATGGGTTTGATGAAGATGACTGGGAAGGCTGGAACGCCCTGTACAAAGCTATAGGTGACAAAGTTCAGCTCGTTGGCGATGATCTTTTCGTAACAAATGTGAAACGGCTTCAGAGGGGTATTGATGAGGGATCAGCCAATTCAATCCTGATAAAGGTAAACCAGATCGGCACTCTTACAGAGACGATAAATGCCGTTCAGCTTGCAACACAGAACCAGATGACATCGGTTATTTCTCACCGTTCAGGTGAAACAGAAGACAATTTTATTGCCGATCTTGCAGTTGCGCTTAATACGGGACAGATCAAAACAGGTTCTGCTTCAAGGTCAGACCGTGTGGCCAAGTACAACCAGCTTCTCAGGATTGAGGAGACCCTTGGCGATCTGGCAAAATACCCCGGCAGGAGCTTCAAATATTTAAATAAATAGCAGACCGGTTTTTCCAGATAAATTGACCGGGGGCCGTAAAGCTCCCGGTTTCTTTATTGCCGTGCATCCACCTGACTGTCACGCATCCGCTCCTTGTTGCACGGGAATATCTGATATTATTCTCCTTGCCTGACTCATTATATTTTGCATAATAGATGATTTTTGTTAGCTTTATGTTTTTATGACATTTATCATATAATTGTATACTATGGATCCAATAAAGAAGAAGTTTGTTGATAAGGCCCTGCCCAGGGTTGCAGAGTTCAGGGAATTACTTAGCGAGCATTCCGGCAAGGTAATTGGCGAGGTCACCATAGGGAGCGTACTTACAGGAATGAAAGGTACAGTGAGCCTGTTGTGTGATACTTCAAAGCTTGATCCCGAGGAAGGTATCCGTTTCAGGGGTTATTCCATACCCGAGTTACGGGAAAAACTTCCCAAAAAGAACCCTGAAGGCGAGCCCCTGCCTGAAGGATTGTTCTACCTTATGTTGCTTGATGAACTGCCGGCAATGGAAGATGTTGATGCCCTCAGCAGCGATTGGGCGTCCCGTGCCGAAGTGCCGGAATACGTGTACAGGATAATTGATTCTTTCCCGGCAGATACCCGTCCGATGGTCCAGTTTTCAGCAGCAATCCTGGCAATGGCCAGGGACTCGAAGTTCATGGCCGCTTACCTTGACGGTCTTGGCAAAAAGGAACACTGGGATACAACCTACGAAGATGTGATGGACCTTATAGCCAGACTTCCCCGGATTGCAGCATATATTTACCGCAGGATGTATCATGATAACAAACAGATTGATCCTGATCCGTCGCTCGACTGGGCAGCAAACCTCGCACATATGATGGGGTTTGATAATTATGAGGTCCACCGCCTGTTGCGCCTCTATATGTTTCTACACGCAGATCATGAGGGAGGAAATGTGTCAGCCCACGCAACCCATCTGGTAGGTTCTGCTTTGAGCAATCCCTATTATGCATATGCAGCAGGCATGACCGGACTTGCAGGTCCGCTGCACGGGTTTGCAAATCAGGAGGTTATCCGGTGGATGTTCAATATGATTGAAGAGATCGGACCCGCCTGTGATGACAAGGATAAGATCAGGAAGTATGTATTGCAGCAGATAGAAGACGGAAAGGTAGTTCCGGGGTACGGACATGCTGTGCTCAGGAAGACGGATCCGAGATTTGCCGCCCAGCTTGAGTTTGGACAGAAATACCTTCCTGATGATCCCTGGCTTATAACAATGACCTGCCTGTATGAGTTGGTTCCGGAGGTATTGGGCGGCATCAGCAAGATCAAGAACCCCTGGCCAAATGTTGATGCCGGTTCAGGTGTACTTCTTATGCATTATGGAATAAAGCAGTTTGATTTTTATACGGTACTGTTCGGCGTATCACGTGCTCTTGGTGTTCTTGCTTCGCTCTGCTGGGACAGGGCATACGGATTGCCAATAGAGAGGCCAACATCGCATCCGCTCGACTGGTTTAAAAAACAGGCAGGAATATAATGATATATATCACCAGCAAACCGGCATTTAAATGCCGGTTTTTTTGTGCTATTTATCACTGATTGTTCTATAAATAGTAAATTAGCGGGATATAACAGAAAAGTCTTGCTGACAGTGAATAATTGCCGGTTTTCCCAACATAACAGAGATGGCTGCCTGCCCGGACCGTTTGCAGGGAAAGTCACCCTGTTCCTGGCAGCAATGATGTTGCTTGTTTTTGTCTTTACCAGTAGTTTTACTACTCCCGGCAGGGATATCAGGATTGTCAGATACAGCCTGGAGGATGGGTTATCCCAGATATCGGTGAGCTCCATAATCCTTGATTCCTACGGGTTCCTCTGGGTTGGGACCCAATACGGACTCAACCAGTTTGATGGTTACGGTTTCAGGACTTTCAAGCATCAGCCGTCTGACAGGAGCTCGTTGTCAAACAGTACCATCAACTCTGTTATTGAAGATGACCGGGGTAATTTATGGGTGGCCACTGATGACGGCCTGAATGTGTTTGACCGGAAAAGTGAAACCTTTACTGTGTACAGGCACGATTCTGGTGACAGGTATTCATTGAATCACAACAGGGTAACAGGACTATTCCGGGACAGCGGTGGTGCAATCTGGATTAAAACTCCACTTGGCCTTGACAGATTTGATCCGGCTTCGGGTGTGTTTGAAAATACAGCGTCTTTTGACCCTTTACCAGGGTGGGCGGAAGAGAACGGGGGCGAACCTATCTATGAGGATTCCAGGGGTCGTTTATGGATCGGATCTCATAACGGGTTGCTGCTATTTGACAGGATTGGCGGGCATTTTCAGGTATTCCGGCATGATAGGGATGATCAGGGATCAATAAGCAGCAATAACGTGCGGGCAGTCTTTGAAACTTCCGGAGGAGATCTGCTTATAGGTACGGACAACGGACTGAATATTTTTCATCCGGGTAAACAGCAATTCGTCAGGTTCTTCCCCGGCAGTTATATACCTGCCGGCAGCGAAATAGATCACATTAACCATATCTATGAAGACATTAATGGTACCGTGTGGACAGGTACCAACGGGGGGCTTTTTTCATTTTCGCCGGTTTCCGGCGAGTTCGGGACTTTTACTTCCGGCCGCGGTGTTACGCCATTTTTGAATGTGGAGGTGACCTCGGTTACTGAGGATAATTCGGGCAATTTGTGGGTGGGCACACTTGGCGGTTTGTTCATGGCAGATGCAAAGAACAAGTTCAGGTCTTACAGTGTCCATGACTATATGCCCGGGGCTGTTCCTGCTGCCAGGATCATCGCATCAATCAGTCTGGCAGGTGATGATGAACTCTGGGTCGGCACCTGGGGTGGAGGGCTCTTCAGGATAAAAAGAACTGCGATCGATGCCGTGCACTACTCTTCTATGTCACCCGCTACCTCAAGAAGGATAAGCAATGATTTCGTTCATGTCATATTCCGGCGCAGTGACGGGAGCTTGATATTGGGAACACGTGACGGACTTGATATATACCTTGGCGAGGACATTGGCTTTGTTCCCTATTGCCCGTCAGACGACCCGGGTGACTGCTCAGTGTTCAAATCCAACCGGGTGTATTCTGTGATGGAGGACTCCCGGCAGGTTATGTGGGTTGCCACCCGGAACGGACTTTATGCTTTTGACAATGGTGAAATGTTTGAATACCTTCATGACCCCGACGATGTAAACTCCATATCATCCAACCAGGTCCACGACATCAAAGAATGCAGCAACGGGTATATATGGCTGGCAACTGCCAGGGGGTTGAACCGGTACGACAGGGAGGCCCGGACCTTTATCAGTTATCTCAAAAACCCTGATATGGGACGGTTCAGTCTGAGCAATAATGAGGTAACTGCAATTCATGAAGATGCCGGTGGTAACCTGTGGATAGGGACTGTTGCGGGACTCAACAGGTTCTTTCCCCGCACCGGATCTTTCATGGTATTTTCTGAACTCGAGGGGCTGCCCGACAATTTGATCTATGCTATTGCCGAAGACGATAACGGCAGGCTCTGGTTGAGCACAAACAACGGAATTGCAAGGTTTGATCCTGATAATTTTGAAGTGATAAGCTTTGACGTGGATGATGGGTTGCAGGATTATGAGTTTAATCTGGGAGCAGTCTATAAAAGTGAGAATGGTGAAATATTTTTTGGCGGGGTATCAGGGTTTAACAGTTTTTATCCTGATTCAATCCTGTACAATGATAATATACCGCCTGTCGCAATTACATCTTTTGAGGTACAGGCGCCAGGATATGAGAGATTTGTTCCGGTAACAGGAACTGAAGAGATCATACTGCAACCTTATGAGAATTCATTCAGTATTGAGTTTGCAGCCCTTGATTTCACCAGGCCCAACAGGAACAGGTACTCATACACACTTGAAGGACTGGAAGATAGCTGGATATACCCGGGTACCAGGAGGGTTGCGGGATTTAACAGGGTGCCCCCCGGTACATACATGTTCAGGGTAAGGGGATCAAATAATGACGGTATATGGAACGAAGAGGGAGCATCGTTCAGGATCGTAGTAGTAACACCCTGGTGGATGTCGGGTTATGCATATGGTTTTTATGGCATTACAGTACTGGGACTTATATACATAATTGTAATGTTCAGCACCATTCAGCTTCGGACGGCCAACCAGGTCCTGAGGGAAAAAGAGCAGGCATCACAGGAGGTGGCACGCCAGAAAGAGGAATTATCGCTAAAGAACCGGAATATTACCGACAGCATAAACTATGCACGCAGAATTCAGATGGCTATGATGCCTAAATCCCGCCAGCTGCAAAGGCATTTTCCCGATTCATTCATCTTTTACAGTCCCAAGGATATTGTCAGCGGTGATTTTTTCTGGGTAAGCAAGAGAAGGGATAAAGTTTTCGTTGCTGTGGTTGATTGCACCGGCCACGGTGTTCCCGGTGCTTTCATGTCAATAATAGGATACGAACTTCTCAGGAACATAATCAATGTCAAAGGTATTGAAAGTCCCGCCGGTATATTGAACGAACTTAATGTCGATTTCTCCAAGATATTTGACTCGGAAGGTGAGAAGGATTATTCATTCCGCGACGGGATGGATATAGGATTCATTGTGATTGACCGCGGCAAATCATTACTTGAGTTTTCCGGGGCTTTCTCGCCCATGTATCTGATAAGGGATATGTCAATAACCGAGGTGAAAGGCAATCGTTTTCCTGTTGGCATTATGGAAGATCTGATCGGAGAAACCTTTACCAACCATACTATTCACCTGGAAAAGGATGATATGATATACCTGTTCTCTGATGGTTATCCGGATCAGTTCGGGGGGGTGGATGGCAAAAAATTCAAGTTCAGGAGGTTCAGGCACCTGCTGCTCAATATACACAAACTTCCCGCCAGTCAGCAACAAGATATGCTGGAGGATAGCATGATCCATTGGATGGGCAGCCAGGAGCAGGTTGATGATATACTGGTTATCGGCATCAGGCCCGGGCTGGACCATGCATAGGCAGTGCCTGTCAGCTTTTGCCCGGAAGGAGGCTTCTTATCTTCTCTACCAGAACCTCTACCTGAAAGGGTTTGCTTATGTAGTCGTCCATGCCCGCAGCCAGGCATTTTTCCCTGTCGCCGTGAAGAGCATTTGCAGTTATGGCAATGATCGGGGTATGGGATTTGGTGGTGGCTTCAATCTCCCGTATCTTCCTTGTTGCAACAAATCCGTCAATAACCGGCATCTGCACATCCATGAGGATAACATCATATTTAGATGTACCAAACTTATCCAGTGCCTCCTTACCGTTGTTTGCAACATCTATATTCTTAATATACTTGTTCAGGCTTAATACTACAATTTTCTGATTAATGGTGTTGTCTTCCACAAGGAGCAGGTTGGCATCCCTGAGTTTTTCCCCGGCTTTCAACGTATCAGCTACCTTCTCTTTGTCAGCCATTACGGCAGCTTTTCCTGAAGGTGCCATTGTTGCCGCTGCCCTGAAAGGGAGGGTAAAGAGAAATACCTGGTTTTTGTCCTTTGTTTGCAGGACATGAAGTTTTCCTCCCAGTTGTATTATTATCTTCCGGGCTATATTCAGATCAAGATTGGTGTTAAAACCACCGTAATTCTGGTCAATAAACCCCGACCCACCACTGGCATATGCTCTTTCCGGCTGAACCAGGTTAATGGGTTTGTCTGTACGCAGTTCAAATCTGATCTCCGTAATGTCGGATATCTGACCATGGATGTCGGCCAGGATATTGATGTTGATTTTCCCCGGTCTCTTGTTCTTCAGAATTGTCTCAATAAGGTTAAGGAACACCTGTTTCAGCCTGACCGGATCTCCCTCCAGTTCCTGGGATTTAAGCTTGTCACCTACCGAAAGGTTAAAATCCACAACTGGTTCCTTCTGGACTGTGAAGAGCCTGACTGAGCTTTCAAGGGTTGAGAGAAGGTTGAAACGGGTCTTTTCTGATCTTTTCTCACTTTCTATATCGACTTCGGTAATCTCTGCAATGTTCTCAATTGTACTGACGAGGTTATTTGCAGATGCAATAATGGTTTCCATCATTTCCCGTTGTTCGGGCGTGAGGTTCACCTTATTCACCATATGGCCTACAAGCATAATATTGCTCAATGGTGTACGGATCTGATGAGAAAGTTTGCTGATAAATGATTCTTTCAGCCTGGTCTCATTCCTGGCTTCAAGAAGTTTCAGTTCCAGGGCCTTGAGATAGCTCATCCTGTAGTGTTCAAATATGATGGCGACAACATACATGGCCGAATAGAGACCGAAAAACCTTATGATGAACATCGCAGGTAAATCAGGCCTGTAAACCATTGTCTCGGGCAGAATGAAGAAAAGGATGATTACAATAAGAAAGGTGAGCGACACTGCAGTTCCATTCCTGATACCCAGGATAATAACTGAAAGGACAGGGAGGGCTGAAAACCAGATGATCACCGAGCTGTCGGTCTGATCTGATGCAAACATTGTAAAAAGCACCAGTATGACCAGGGTCAGGTTAAACTTGGCAGCATTGATATATTTCCCGGTTTTCCTTACATAATGTATGCTTGATAATAACAGGGCTGATGATACAATGGTAGCTGCACCAAAAAAGTATTCACCCCTCAGAAGCGCCATGATGCCGAAGGCGAGAAAAAGGATGAAGCCTGCAAGGCTGAGCAGGTTGATAAATACGACCTTGGTTACGAGACGTTCATCGTATTTTTTCTGCAATCCGGAGCTCAATAATACTGCCAGCCTGTTTAAAATGTTCATTTTCCGCCCTTTTGCCGGCCGTATCAGTTACCTCAGCCAGACCTGTTTTAATATCTCAAATGTAATAAAAAACTGTGACAGTGTATCTTTGTATCGGTCTAAATAATTATTCCCTGGACAACAACATGTCAATGGGTTACAATGACAGGGTTTTCATATCTTTGTGAAAGGTATCCGGTTAAAGAGCATGAACCAGCCAAGTTGTACTTAACATCCAGTAGTTTATGAGTGACGATAAGAAGGTAATATTCTCAATGGTCGGGGTAAGCAAGACCTGGCCGCCCCACAAGAAGGTTTTGAACAACATCTATCTCTCCTTTTTCTATGGGGCGAAGATCGGGATAATCGGCCTCAATGGATCGGGCAAGTCAACCCTGCTTAAAATAATTGCCGGCAGTGAGAAGCCAACAGAGGGTGAAGTGGTGTTTTCACCGGGATACAGGGTGGGCATGCTGGAACAGGAACCGGTGCTTGACCTCTCAAAGACAGTCCGCGAAAATGTGATGGATGGTGTGAGCGGTGTGGCAGGTTTGCTGGCAGAGTATGAAGAACTCAATATGCGGTTTGCAGAGCCTATGGATGATGATCAGATGAACAAGCTGATAGAGCGCCAGGGTGAGCTTACCGAGAAGATCGATAACCTTGGAGGATGGGAGCTTGACAATAAGCTTGAGCGGGCAATGGATGCACTCAGGTGCCCGGATGGTGACAGTCCCGTCACAAACCTCTCAGGCGGAGAAGCCCGCAGGGTGGCTTTATGCAGGCTGTTGCTCGAGGAACCGGAGATACTGCTGCTCGATGAGCCCACCAACCACCTCGATGCCGAGTCCGTCCAGTGGCTTGAGCAGCACCTGAAGCAGTACAATGGTACTGTCATTGCCATTACCCACGACAGGTACTTCCTCGACAATGTTGCGGGCTGGATACTAGAGCTGGACAGGGGTGAGGGCATCCCATGGAAGGGGAACTACTCCTCATGGCTGGAGCAGAAGTCAAAGCGGCTTGCCATGGAGGAGAAATCGGCCAGCAAGAGGCAGAAAACACTTGAGAGGGAGCTGGAGTGGGTACGGATGGCCCCCAAAGCGCGTCAAGCCAAATCAAAAGCGAGGCTGTCGGCATATGACAAACTTTTGAACGAGGATGTCAGGCAGAAGGAGGAACGGCTGGAAATATTCATTCCCAATGGCCCCAGGCTTGGTGATAAGGTGATCGAGGCCAGGAATGTTGCAAAGGCATATGGTGACAAGCTGCTGTTCGAAGAGTTAAGCTTCATGCTGCCGCCTGCCGGGATAGTCGGTGTAATCGGCCCGAATGGAGCAGGAAAGACCACCCTCTTCAGGATGATAACGGGTTCGGAGAAACCTGATAAAGGTGAGTTTGCCATTGGTGATACTGCAAAAGTTGCTTATGTTGACCAGGCTCATGCGGCGATTGATCCGGAAAAGACCGTATTCCAGGTTATTTCGGACAACAGCGAGCTGGTTCAACTGGGAGGACGTTCAATGAATGCCAGGGCATACGTAGCGCGGTTCAATTTTACCGGAGCCGACCAGGAGAAGAAATGCGGGGTGCTATCGGGCGGTGAACGCAACAGGCTGCATTTAGCGCTTACCCTTAAAGAGAATGCCAACGTCCTTCTTCTTGACGAGCCCACCAACGATATAGATGTTAATACCTTAAGGGCGCTCGAAGAGGGTCTTGAAAGCTTCGCCGGTTGCGCGGTCATCATTTCCCACGACCGGTGGTTTCTCGACAGGGTGGCAACCCATATACTGGCATTCGAGGGTGAATCAAGGGTGTACTGGTTTGAGGGAAGCTATTCCGGGTATGAGGAAAACCGGCGTAAAAGGCTGGGAGATGGGGGGCCAAAACGTATACGTTACAGGAAACTGACATCATAATGGGCGATGCCGGAACAGAACCCGGTTTACCATAAAACTTCAATAACTTAAATCAGCTAAAATGGAAAGAATCGACGAACACCCGCAGAATGAAAGGACATGGGCAATGTTCTGTCACCTGAGTGCTTTTGCCGGGTATATCATACCTTTTGGCGGCATTATCGGACCTATTATTACCTGGGCAATGAAAAGGGACCAGTATGAGCTTGTAGATGACCAGGGCAAGGAGGCAATTAATTTCAATATTTCAATTTTTATCTATTACATTATTTCGGCAATACTTATCCTGGCTCTTGTCGGTATACCGTTACTTGTGGCACTCTTCTTTTTCAGGCTTATAATAACCGTGATCGCGGCTGTCAAGGCCAACGAGGGTGTCCGTTTCAGGTATCCGTTATGCATAAGGTTCATCAGTTGATCAGGAGCCCGGCTGTAACTGGAAAATGACAGACACGGGACCCCTGTTGCCAGGTGTCCTTTAGCCAGGCAGGGTCTTTTTTCAATTTATGCTATCTTTGCCGGCTTAGAAATAAATAATTAACACCCATGTCGCAAAAACCTTCGGTGCCAAAGGGAACCCGTGATTTCCTGCCAGATGAGATGGCAGGGAGAAACCATATTTTCGATACCATCAGGAACGTATTTGATCTTTATGGCTATGTGCCAATAGAGACACCGGCCATGGAGAACCTCTCCTCACTGCTTGGCAAATACGGGGAGGAGGGTGACAAACTGCTGTTCAGAATTCTCAATTCAGGCGATTTCATGGGCAAGCTGCCGATGGAGGAGAGAGGCTCAGGCGACAGCGGCCGGCTTGCAAATATGATCTGCGACCGTGGCCTCCGTTACGACCTTACTGTACCCTTTGCCCGGTTCGTGGTACAGCACCGCAATGAACTGACCTTCCCCTTCAAACGGTACCAGATACAACCGGTTTGGCGTGCCGACCGGCCACAGAAAGGCCGTTACCGTGAATTTTTCCAGTGCGATGTTGATGTGATAGGCAGCGATTCCCTGCTGAATGAGGCAGAGCTTGCAAAAATTATCGATGATGTGTTTGTCAGGCTGAACATAAATGTTGTGATAAAGCTGAACAACAGGAAGATACTTGCTGGCATTGCCGGCATGACCGGTCAGGAGGACAAACTGACCGCCATGACCGTTGCAATAGACAAGCTTGATAAGATTGGAATTGACGCGGTATGCAGTGAAATGACGGAAAAAGGTATATCTCCTGAAGCGATAGAAAAACTGAAGCCTGTGATAAGCATGACCGGCAGCAACAGCCGGAAGCTGGAGGAGCTGGCCTCACTTTTTGAGGAGGACGGGCCTGGCCGTGAAGGCACCCGTGAGATGAAGGAGGTGCTTGACATGCTCGCACTGCTTGAAATTAAGAACAGGGTTGAGTTTGATGTGGCCCTGGCGCGGGGACTGAATTACTATACCGGCACCATATTCGAGGTTAAATCGGCCGATGTGGAGATAGGAAGTATCTGCGGCGGAGGCCGTTATGACGACCTTACCGGGGTATTCGGACTTGAAGGGTTGTCGGGTGTCGGCATCTCTTTCGGGGCCGACCGCATTTACGACGTGCTGGTTCAGACCGGAGGTTTCCCGACAGCCGTATCGGCATCAACGCGCCTGATGTTTGTAAATTTCGGTCAGAAAGAGGCCGAAGCCTGCCTTCCGCTCCTGGAGAAGCTCCGCAAATCAGGAATCAGCGCCGAGCTTTATCCCGACAGCGTCAAGCTTAAAAAGCAGATGCAGTATGCCAATAACCGCAATATTCCTTTTGTTGCCCTTATCGGGGAAGAGGAAGCGCTGAAGAAAACTGTTACCGTTAAGAACATGAAGACCGGCAGCCAGGAGACCGTTCCCCGGGATCAGATTGCAAAATACCTGTGAGCCGTCATCAGAGCGTGAGCTTCATGATAGATTAGAAGGTGTTTGAGAAGGCTTATCCGATTCGGGCACGATTTTAAAGGAGGTAATGGAGTCTTAATACCGTGGCTTAAAACAGCCTGAATATTCCCAGTATGGTGAGAGGCCCAAGGAAGAACACCCCGGCGATATATGCCACCACATAAAGTTTGTTGCGTTGTGCCATTTTAGCCAGGTATTCGGCCATACAAACCGGTATGTTGCGAAGGATGGGTATGGAGTATATGAGGCCGATCGCAAACAGGTTGAAAAACAGATGAACCAGGGCTATCTGCAGGGCGAGCACGGCAAGGGGGCCGGTTATGGCCACCGCGGCAAGAAGCGCCGTTATGGTGGTTCCTACATTTCCGCCCAGGGTAAACGGGTACACCTGTTTTAATGAGAACAGTCCGCTACCTGCCATAGGCACTATTAGCGCCGTGGTCGTGGAGGAGGACTGGACAAGGACTGTTATTATACCGCCTGCGCTCATCCCCGAAAGGGGCCCGCGCCCTACAGTACGATGCATTATCTCTTTGGCGCGCCCAACCATTACCTTTTGCAGAACCCTGGCGATGGTTTTTACAACAAAAAGAATCAATACGATACCGATAACTATCAATATGACACCGGACCAGATGCCCGGCAACCATGAGACAGATTTACCCAATGCATCAGATGCCGGGGCAAGCATAGCGCCGACAGGGTTAAAGCTTGCCAGCTGACTTGAAGTACCGGTTATGAACAGGGATGATACTGCAGCCGATGCTTTTTCGAGAGGACTGAACAGCAGCTCTACCGGCAGCAATATAGCAACTGCCAGCAGGTTAAAGCTGTCATGAACTGTCGCGGCCGAGAAGGCCCTCTTAAACTCTTCTCCGTCTCGTATATGGCCCAGGCTGACAATGGTGCTGGTAAGTGATGTGCCAATGTTCGCTCCCATGGCCATGGGGATGGCAATGCTGATAGGCATGCCGCCGGCCACCATTCCGACAATTATTGAGGTTACTGTACTTGAACTCTGGATGAGGGATGTTGCTACAATTCCAATTATAAGTGCGATAAGGGGGTTGGAAGCAAATGTGAAAAGCTGCTCGGCCCTGCCTGCCGATGCAATCTTGAACCCGTCGCCGATTGCACCTACAGCGGTGAGCAGCAGGTAAACCAGGAATGCAACCGAAATCCACTCAATCAATTTGGATTTGGAAGTGCTTTGAACAACAGGGATATAGGGAACTGATGACATCTTCTGTGAAGTATACTTTAGCAACAGTAAATCTAATTCAAAGAGATGCCACCGACCAAACAGGAGGGGTTAATAAATATTTAACAATATGTTACCGGTATGTTAAGCCAATGTTAAGGAGCATAGCGGACTTTAAGTGGTTGCGAACCGGGCCTGCAGTGATGAAGCCGGGAAAATCCCTTTAATTGCGAAGCCTGCCGGTCAGCTGTTGCGGAGTGCCGGATCAGTCATTGCAGGGTGATGGATCAGTCATTGCAGGGTGATGGATCAGTCATTGCGCAGGGCGGCGGTAAGGCTTCTGCCCCTGATCATCAGCAGTGAGGTTGCCACTATCCAGAACACCCCGTGGAGGAATATCGCCGCAATGATCATAGCCAGGAAGGCGTGGTTCATCTGCTGTGTTCCCGGGAGGAGAGAGGGCAGGGCCCCAACCACCGCGGGAGGCACCCCCACAGCCAGTCCCCATCCCAGCAATACCAGGTATTCGCGCAGTATGACCGAGATGATCTGCGATCTTTTATAGCCCAGCGATGCGTAAAGCGCTATTTCAGCCCTTCTTTCGGCAATGCTTCGTGCCATCACCACGGCCAGTCCCGCGACACCCAGCAGCACCCCCAACGCACCCAGCATCATGAAGATGCCGAGGTATGTGTTCTCTACGGAGTTGAATTCATTCAGGCGCTCTGACGCGGTTGTCATTTCCCATCCGTGGTCGCTGAAGATGAAGCCAAGCTCTTCGCGAAGCTCCTCCTCCCTGTCGTGTGCAGCATCGACCAGGAATAAGCTGCTGCCGCTTGTTGACGGGAAGTGCCCCAGGAAGTGCTCCTCTGAAACGATCACATTGCCCTGGAACACCGAGTTAGCCAGTCCCCCGATCAGCAGCAGTCCGATCTCCCTGCCCCGTTCATCGGTATAGAAGAGCGTGTCGCCAACCCTTTTGTTCAGTCCCCATTGTATAACGGCCTGGTCGGCAATGGCCGGGATGACGGAGATTGAGGCGCCGGAGGGTTGCGACGCCTGGCCGGTGGTTACAGATAGCCTGCCTTCTGCCGGACCGTCTCCTCCCGCACCGGTGGTGCCATTGTTGTTGCCAGCGGCCGTCCGGCCACCATTACCCCCGGGCAGTTCTTTACCGAGGCTCTTCCACGGGTTCTCCCTGTCCAGCCACTCCGTTCCGGTTACAAAGCTGAACTTCCCTTCAAGAAGACCGGGATCGACGGCAAGTATGCGGGGATTGGGCACTTCGTTGAGGTTCAGGCAGCTTGCATCGTCGGCATAGCCGGCCATGAACTGTACGAAAGAGACCCCTTCAGGGATGTTAAGATCAAGCCGGGTCTCCCTGGTGTTGAGATTGCGCAGGACGGGCACGGTGGCCTCTGCAACGAACAGGAATCCTCCGGTCCCCCCTTCGGGGTGCATCTCTTCCATGGCGGCATCCTTCCTGAACGAACCGGTGGCTATGATAACGAACATACCGAGAGCGAGCAGGATTATAACCGACAGGCTGCGGGTTTTGTTCCTGGAAAGGTTTTTAATGCTCAGCCGGGTCATGTCAATCCTGGTAAATCCACTCTTTTCAATACGGGTAAGGACCGTCTGTGAAAATAGCAGAAGCGCCACCAGAAACAGGGCCCCGGCAGCAAAAAAGCTAACCGGGTCGGTATAGCTTCCTGAGAGAACCTGCAGGGCCAGAATTGCCAGTCCCCCAACCGCACAAAGCAATGCCGCCGCCGGCACCAGTCCGCCAAAGAATCCATCCGGACCGCCCGTGTAAAGCAGGGACTTTATCCTGTTTATTAATGGAATGCCTATGCGGGAGCTCCCTTTCCCTGAGTTATCGGCAGGCACTCCCTCGCGGGAGCTTCCTTTCCCGGTGGTTCCAGCAGGCACTCCCTCGCGGGAGGTCTCTTCCCCTGAGTTATCGGCAGGTACTCCTTCGCGGGAGCGCCCTTCCTGTCCCGGCCCCTTGAGGATATACCTGTTTATGCCCAGGGTGATCACCAGCAGTGCCAGCGAGAGCGAAATTGCCAGTCCCCATCCCAGCGAAGAGGGCCTGACGACCAGCACCAGCAGCTCGGTACGCACTATATCCTGCCATACGCCCGTGAGTGCGTACCTCACAAGCTCACCATATCCCGCCGCCAGGAGAAGTCCGACAATGCTGCCCGCAAAAGCCACCAGCATCCCTTCGGCCAGGTAGATCTTCCTGATAAGTCCCCGCGAATATCCCAGGGATGAGAAGAGCTTTACCTGCCCGGATCTTTTTTCGAGGTTAAAAAGCATCAGCAGGAAAAAGAGCATTACCCCCGCCAGCATCACAAAAAAGCCGAGTCCCCCGAAAAGCATCCCGAAATCGACCCCGGCAGCGGCGGACTGCAATCCATGCTCCCTGAGCTCATTTACCTGGAATCCAATTTGCAGCGGGTCAACGGCTGATTCAATAGTTTCGCGCACTGCCGCGATATCATCCTCCCCGCCCGGCAGCCACACCGAGGTGAGGTTGCCAAACCTGTTGGTCCACAACCTCTGTCCCTCTTCCAGTGATATATATGCTTTGGGAGTTCCGCGATAATCATCCCAGTAATCCTCGTCAGCATCCCTTATCCGCCCGAGCTCCACCGGTATCCCCGCGTCCCAGTCCCTGCAGCTCCCCGCGTCCGACAACCCGGGCAGAAAGGGCATCAGCACGCTGTCAGCCTTAGCCTCATCCATGCCGATAACTCTTACAACCACCAGGCTCGTCTCCTGTTCGGTCAGTTCGCGCCGCGTACCCGTTTCCCAGTAGCGCATCAGCAGCGTGTCGCCGGCACCCGCGCCAAGGTCAGCTGCCAGCCATTCGTTTATTACCGCCTGACCCGGTTCGAGAGGCCGTCGCCCGGTAGCAGCAACAAATGAGTAGGGTGTGTCATTATCGCCCTTTTCAAGGGAGTTGACAAAATAGGTAAGCACACGGTCGCCGTCAGGGAAAACAGCACCCAGCCTCTCAGAAACATGCTCTTCGATAAACACCCTTTCGGAGCTTATCTCTATCATGCCCTTGTGCTCAACGGCGCGGACCGACAGGTTGCCGTCCTCCAGGCGGAATGAGGCTGCCAGGTGCTCTTCAAGCTCGCCGTCAGCAGCGTCTTGATGAGCCATAAGCAGGATATTGGCCATGCCGTCAAGGCCCATCACGCTGTTCAGCCAGCCGGCATTTACAAAGACATTGAATGGCGCCGTTTGCGAAACACGCAGGTTGAAGCGTCCGTAATCGTCGTCGCCGGCTATGGCAGCCACCATGACCCTGCGGGTAACGGACTGGTCGGCGTCGGATACCAGCGGGGTGTTCATCGGGATCACCCCGGCCCTTTTCATGCGCAGCATGAAGAAATCGCCAACCTCCAGCTCCAGCCGGCCGGCCATGTTTTCGCTAACGATCACCTCACCGGGTCCGGTAGCTCCATAATCAAGTCCGCTTCCCAGCAGGGGGCTGAAATTATCGTCGGCGCCTATTACCTGTACGCGGTTGAGCCGCCGGTTGCCGTCGCCTGATATTGCCATCCCTTCGGCAATAAGGGCCCGCGAAACCCGGAGACCGCTCTCCCCGGCGAACCTGTCGCCCATCTCCATGGTAAAAAGCCTCTCGCCGGCCGTTACCGAGTGGGTTATGCCGCCTAGCCGCATGATGACCGCCCTTTCGAGGGAGCTGCTCAGCGAATCGCCAATAATGAAGGCCCCCGTGATCACGGCCGTCGCCACCGCCAGTCCGGTACCGGCCAGCAGGTTGCCCTTCAGGTAGTGGAA
>REEN01000084.1 GCA_007695015.1 Marinilabiliales bacterium | reverse complement strand
TTTTTTGTTAGTTTTGGACTTTCTCGCGGAAAAAATTACCGCAGATTCAAAGTTATACGATTCCCTGATAAAGTACTTTAAATGAAGATCCTTTTACGACTGGCGTTGATTTTACTTTTCCTGGGTGTCTCCTTTGCAGCGGCCGTCTATGTTGAAATTCCCTACAACATCAACACCAAAGGAGTTGTTTCGCCTGTGAGGGAATGGCGGCTTGACAGGCTGCCTGACGGGACCATTATCAACACCGAAAAGAATAACTTTACAAACAAGATTGCATACTTTTCGGTACTTGAGTTTCAGCGGGGGGATCATGCGGAGTTTATTGTGAACGAGGACCTGTTTACGGGAAGAACAGTGAACAAGGGAGATACGGTTGGATATATAAGATCATGGGAGGAGGAGCGCAGGCTCATCAATCTGACAGGGGCCCTGGAGGAGCAGGAAAAACGGCTCGAGGTATCCCTTTCGGGTGAAAAGCAGGAAGAGATCAACGCCGCCACGGAAAGACTGATACTTGCTGAGAAGGAGTACGAGACGCAGAAAAGACTTGTGGCAAGGATGGAAGCGCTGCACAAGACAGGGGTTATTGCGGACGAGGACTGGGACAGGGCCCTCAATGACTACCTGGTAAAGGAGCAGAACATGAACATAGCACGCTCGGTCATAGAGGTTGTTTCGACGGGATCAAAGCCTGAGGAACAGGAGCTGATCAGGGCCATGATAAGAAATTACCAGCGGCAGATCGGGCAGACGCAGAACAGGATTGATGCTTTCAACATCCTTGCCCCGTTCAGCGGCACCATAATAAGGCAGCAGATGACTCTGGAAGACACAGAATCCATAATAAGGGTGGGCGACATGGAGAGGCTGACGGTGACCCTTCCGGTGGAACTCTACCAGCTGGCCTATATAGAGAACGGCAATCCTGTAGTACTCAGGGTCAACGCCGGCAGGAGGACATACAACGCCAGGGTTATAGGGTTTGACAATACCGTGCAGTTCATGGACCAGAGGCAGAATGTGTTCGTGACTGCTATCATTGAAGAGGAGACGGAAAGATTTATTCCGAATATGCTTGTGCAGGCACAGATCATCTGCGGCGAGGTCTCGGCCTGGGATTATGTAAGACGGATGTTCAAGCTTATCTTTGAAAACTGAAAATGCTGAGGATTGAACGAAAATATCTGGTACCGAACTACAAGATAGATGCACTGAGAAAACGCTTCTCATCTTTCGTGGTACCCGACATGTACACCCATGTGAATGACCAGGGTATTCGCGAATATACGGTAAGAAGCATCTACTTCGACAGCAGCAACTTTTCGTGTTATGCCGAGAAGCGTGAAGGTGTCATGCTGCGCCGCAAGTTCAGGATCAGGGGCTATGACAGGCCTGTTGACAACAGCTATGTGGTTTTCGAGATTAAGAGAAAAATAGAGGCGCGCCAGAAGAAGTACAGGTCGAAGGTGCTGTTCAAAGATGTTGAAGATCTGCTGAGGAGCGGCGACCATAACAGGTATGTCATGCCGAACGGACTTAACAGTCATGACCCCGACAATGCCGCGAAGTTCCTCTACCATATAAACAAAAAGCAGTTTGTCCCGACCTGCCTTGTTGTTTATGAAAGGGAGGCATATTTCGGCAAGCTTGATTCCGGTGTGCGGATAACATTTGACAAGAATATCAGGAGCCGGCTCTATCCTCCCGTAAAATCACTTTACGATGAGAAAGAGCTGAAACTGCTGTTCAAAAACCATTTCATTCTTGAGATCAAGTACTTCCGTCATGAAATGCCCGTATGGGCAAGGTCGGTGGTGCAGGAGTTCAGGCTGAGAAATGATGCATTGTCAAAGTACACCATCGGTGTTGACGCGAACCGTGAAAAGGTGCTTGTAACATATTAAAAAGCAGGATAAAGATGGGCAACGATTTTCAGAATATCTTCATGTTCAACATCACGGCGGCTGATGTTATTGGCAACGTATTTGTCGCCATGATATGCGGTATCATTATAGCACTGCTTTACAAGTACACCTACAAGGGCCTCAACTACTCCGCCGCATTCACCATTTCGCTCATAATGCTTACCATGATAACCGCCATAGTGATCATGGTTATCGGTAACAACCTCGCCCGTGCATTCGGCATGGTGGGGGCCATGTCGATCATCCGGTTCCGTACCGCCGTCAAGGATGCGGCCGATATTATGTTCATCTTCTTCGCACTGTCGATCGGACTGGCAGCCGGGGTAAAGCTTTACTCGGTGGCCGTGCTTGGCACCTTTTTCGTTGGCACGGTGTACCTGGTAATCACAAAATTCAGTTTTGCGCTTCCGCAGAACAGGGAGTTCCTGTTGCAGATCAGCGCACGGAGCGACCAGCTTCCCGACAATCCCTTTATGAACATCCTCAAAATCTACTGCCGCAGGCATAAACTGGTCAATGTCAAGACCATGGGACAGGAACCTTATGAGCTGATGGAGTTCTCCTACTACATCAAGATGAAGGACGAGCAGAAGGGCAACAACCTGGTTGCCGCTATCAAAGAACTTTCCGGTATCGAACAGGTAAACCTCTTCTTTGACGAGGACGAACTGTAACCTGGGTAAAAAAATTCCAGCGGAACTATGGGAAATTATAAAAAAACCTATACTGCCGTCGGGGTGATGTCGGGTACATCGGTCGACGGACTTGATATGGCGTTGTGCAGGTTCACCCGGGATGAACAGCTACCCGCAGAAGCCGCAAAAACCACAGAAACCGCAGAGTCCGGAAAAGCCAGCGAAGCCGCAGAGGCCGGCCCAAATCCGGGAGGCCTTGATCCTCAAGCCGGCCCCGGCCCGGACAGCCATTATCCGAACGCCGGCGCGGACAACAACCCGGTTTCCGGCCCCCAATGGCACTTTGAAATACTCAAAACCAAAACCCTCTCCTACTCCGGCACCTCCTGGCCGGAAAGACTTGCAGGCGCTGAGACGGCTGATGGCTACACCCTTGCCCGGGTGCACAGGGACTTCGGCCGGTTTACGGGTGAGGCGGTCAAAGAGTTCCTTGCCGGCCTTCCCGCTGTTCAGGCTGATCCTGTTAATCCGGCTGGATCAAATGATCCTGACCATCCAACTGATCCTGCTGATTCTGCCGGGCCAACGGATCCTGTTCATCCTGCCGGGGCAACTGATCCTGTTGATCCTGCTGATCCTGCCGGGGCAACTGATCCTATTCAACCTGCCGGGGCAACTGATCCTGACCATACAACTGATCCTGTTAATCCAACTGATCCTATTCAGCCTGCCGGTTCTCACGCCAGCCTCCATGTCGATCTTATCGCCTCCCATGGCCACACCATCTTCCACAGGCCGGAGCAGGGGATCACCCTGCAGATTGGCGACGGGGCGGAGATCGCGGCGGTGACGGGTATTACGACGGTATCGGACTTCAGGCGGCTGGATGTGGCGCTCGGGGGCCAGGGCGCTCCGCTGGTGCCGGCAGGTGATGAACTGCTCTTCGGGCAGTACGGCTACTGCCTCAACCTGGGAGGTTTTGCAAACGTCTCCTTCCGCGAAAGCGGTAAAAGAATTGCCTTCGATATCTGCCCTGTCAATATTGTCCTTAACCGCCTGGCCGGGCAGCTTGGGATGGAGTATGACAAAGACGGTGCGGCGGCGGCTTCGGGGGAAGTGGACCGGCAATTGCTGGCTGCCCTTGAGGGACTTGACTTTTACAGGCTGGATGGGCCACGCTCACTCGGCAAGGAATGGGTTGACGAGGTGTTCATGCCTGTGGTGGATGCTTCGGGGGCTTCGGTGAAGGATAAATTGCGTACCGTCTGTGAGCATGTGGCGCTGCGGATAGCTGCCGTGATCGCTGCAAAGCCCCCGCATCCGGATATTATTGATGAGGAGCGGACTGACGGGGGCACCGAAGGCCGGACTGCCGGTGACACGAAACAGTCTCCCGGGGCCACAGCCGGGATACCGCGCCGTGACAAACTGCCGGGCAGTGATGAGCCTGATGAGGAGTTCCTTGATCAGGGTGCCTCTGGGACTGAGACGTTGCTTGTGACAGGCGGCGGGGCGAAGAACGGGTTTTTGCGGGGTCTGATATCAGAGAAGGCTTCGCAGGTTTATACGGTTATACCCGATGAGCGGCTGATCGATTTCAAGGAGGCGGTGGTGTTCGCCTTCCTGGGCGTGCTCAGGATACGGAACGAGGTCAACTGCCTGGCTGCGGTGACCGGCGCACGCCACGATAACCCGGGGGGAATTATTCACCTTGTGTGACCGGCTCACAGCCAAAGGGTATTGAAGGTAATTGCCTCCGGGTGTGACCGGCGCACACCTCGAAACAGCCCTGAAGGTATTGCTACCGGGTGCGACCGGCGCGCCTTGAAACAGCCCTGAAGGTATTGCCTCCGGGTGCGACCGGCGCACGGCACGACAACCCGGGGGGAATTATTCACCTGGTGTGACCGGCATGAGAGGGTTTTTGGATTTTTGAGTTTATTTCTCTAATTGTGATTGTAACCATCCTGTATTTTCCCCAACTACCAGGGACATTTATCCACGTGTTTTATATGGATTAGTACTTGTATATTATTAATTTTGTTTGCATTATCTCTAACTAAACCCAAATTAGTATGAAACCTGCTTCAACTATTACCAGCCAGCTCATGGCTTTGTTAACCATCTTGATAGTATTCGGTTCGTGCAGCCAGCCGCCTGAAACGGCGCCTGAAGTTGTTTACGGACCGATCGCACAGACCTACGAACTGCCCGATGTGACGGGTACCATCTACTTTGTTGCGCCCGATGGCGATGCAGCTTCTGAAGGATTTGCCATTTCCGCTCCCACTACCATTGAAGAGGCCTTCGCCCGGGTGGTTTCGGGTGATGCCATAGTCATGCGGGGCGGGATTTACCGCACAGGCAACCTTACATTCAACCAGGGCATTACCATCCAGGCCTACCGCGATGAAGAGCCTGTCCTGAATGGCACCCTGGTAGCGGACTCATGGAGGGAGGCCGGCGAAAACCTTTGGGTAACGGACTGGGATCACCTGTTTCCGGCTGGTCCGGAGGACTGGTGGAACCGTGAGCGGAATGAAGAGTTTACCCCGCTGCACCGATTCAACAACGATGCGGTATTTGTCGACGGCCAATACCTGCAGTCCGCCGGCAGCACTGAAGAGGTCGATGAGGAAACTTACTTTGTCGATTACGATGAAAACAGGATATATATCGGAACAGACCCGGCAGACCGCTTCATTGAGATCACTGCCTTCAGAAAGGCCCTTTACCGCACCTTGAAGCCGGTGCATGGCAAGGAACCGGATGACAGGGGGCCGGTTATTCGCGGAGTTACTTTTACCCAGTACCCTGATACCATGGTTCATATAGGAGGAGCCGGACTGGCAATTGATCAGCACGGAAGAGATGCCGTGGGGACGGTCTTTGAGAACTGCACCTTTTCAAATTGTTTCAGGATAGCGGTTTTTGCCCTGAGCGACAGCCTGGTGATGCGCAATTGCAAGGTTTTAAATACCAATACCGAAGGGGTATATATTGTTGCTTCATCGGATATCCTTCTCGAAAGGAATATCATTGAAAACAACAACATCGAGAAGTGGACCGGTTTCTACCCTTCGGCGGTGAAGATCTTCAACCAGAGCCACAGGGCAGTGGTGCGTGAAAACCTGGTTATCAATCATCCCCACTCCAACGGGGTTTGGTGGGACGTGGGAAATGATGACGGCGTTTTTGTCAACAACCATGTTGAAGGGGTGGACCATAACGGATTCTTCTTCGAAATATCCGACGGATGTATCGTGGCAGGCAACGTGTTCGTGGACTGCAGCCAGAGCATATTTGTGCTTAATGCAAGCAATGTGCAGGTCTATAACAACACCCTGATCAACAGCAGGGTTAATTTCAGCCGTAATAACCGCGGCGACGAGCTTGGGCTGTTCGGGTGGCATGTCACCACCGGTCCGGGAGTAGAAGAACGCGACGGCCATGTTTTTGTCAATAACCTGCTTTATATGAGCGGCGACAACAACTCGCCGATGATCCAGACGGGTCAACCGGACTTCATGTGTGAGCGGCTTAACGAACCCCATTTCAAAACACTCAACAACAATGTATTTGTAAGGGGAAGTGGTGAAGAAGGCTCCGGTGCGCCTATAATCAGGTGGAGTCCCTACCAGGGTGAAAACTGCCAGATCAATATTTACTCGCCCATGGAGCTCAACGATCTGCATCCGCATTTATCATCCGGATGCCAGTACCTGGAAAATTATGACGGCCCGCTGTTCAGGGATATGAAAAACAATGATTTTCGCCTGGCGGACGGATTTCCGGGTATCGGTGCAGCCACGGAAATCCCTGCTCATATAGCTGATCTACTGGAACTGGAAGTGGGCGAAGGACCCTTTTTAGGAGCCTGTTCCCCTTAAGGGGACAGGCCCTCCGGGGCCTTCCGGAAATCATCATTGTGTTATGCTCATAATTAATCACTCAGTGGTACGCTGGTTTTGTAAGCATATTTTTCAAATGCTGTCCGGGGAGTTTCCGTAATTATCAGGTCAATTTTCCGGTTCCCGATCTTTTCTTTAAGCCTGGCCCTTATAAGCAGCTTTTCTCTGTAACTTAGGACGGAACTCAGCACGATAATATCAATATCTCCGCCCTTCGCACTGTCATCAGTACGTGAACCAAAAAGGTGAATACCGGCATCAGGATCCAGTTGCCTGATTGTATTAACTATAGCATCTCTCTGTTCCCTGTCAAGTCGCATTATTCAAAAATAAGGATATTTTGGGATATTTGCGTAATCCGGCCCATGCATCGCAAATATAAAATCGACAAATAATCATCAACATGTTAAATGATGATTTGTTATGATCAAAAAAAAATAGTAAGTTTGCAGCCGATTTTACAGATAGTATAACCAGATAATATCAAGCAGAATGGACTTAATGCAGGTGGTAGAGAAAGAATTCGAAAAGAATAACGGCTACCCGAAATTCAATAGCGGTGACACGGTTACCGTGCACTACAGGATCGTAGAAGGGAACAAGGAACGTATACAGCAGTTCAGGGGCGTTGTGCTGCAGCGCAAGGGCCGGGGACTGACAGAGATGTTCACCGTAAGGAAGATGTCAGGCAACGTTGGCGTTGAACGCGTTTTTCCGCTCCAGTCACCTTTCATCGAGAAGATAGAGGTCAACAAGCTGGGCCGCGTTCGCCGTGCCCGCATATTCTACCTCAGGAAGCTCACTGGTAAGAAAGCAAGAATTAAGGAGAAAAGATTCCAGCTTCAGAGCACAATCTGAAAATAATGGTAGTTATGCCCCATCAAACCCTGGGGCGCTATTCAGGTTTTTCAGATCAAAATACAACTTTGCTTTATATGAAGTTCCTCCAGAGAAAGGCCCGGTTTCTGCCGGGCCTTTCTCCTTTGCCACCCGCAAGGTCCGGCCGGGATATACCGGCTATTTTTCATTTCCAGGCGCAAGGCCTGATCATTGACAGGAAACATCCCGTAAAGCAGGGGCGGCTGTCTCATACCGGCTATTTTTCTTCCCACCCGTAAGGTCCGGTCATTGCCGGGGAATAATACCCGGGGCAGGGAGGGCCGGGAGGGCCGGGAGGGCCGGGAGGGCCGGGAGGGCCGGATTATCAAGGTTTTTTGTTTTAAAGGAAAAAATCAATATTTTGCACAGGTTAAAAAAACCATAAAATTCCTTTCATAATGAGTAAACATCCCAGATCCAGAAGCAGACGCGAATTTATCGGCAATGTTGCAGCGCTCGGCGCGCTCGGGGCAACAGGTGCAATTGGGGCAGGAACAGCAGGCGCACTTGGCGCAGGCAGCATACTGACATCCTGCTCACCGCGCGGCGAAAAATATGTGCCGCCGGTATTCCCCGAAAGGGCGCCTGACGGACCCCCGCTCAAGGCGGGACTTATAGGATGCGGCGGCAGGGGCACCGGGGCAGCGTTCAATTTTATTGATGCGGGACCCAACCTGCAGATCACTGCCGTGACCGATCTGTTCCAGGACCGCATAGACAGGTGCCGCGAAGCACTGAAAGAGCAGCGCGGTGTGGAAATACCAGATGAGAACTGCTTCACGGGTCTTGACGGATACAAAAAGGTTATTGATTCTGGCGTTGACATAATACTGGAAGCATCAGTATCGAAATTCCGCCCGAAGCATTTTGAAGCCGCCGTACAGGCAAGAAAGCATTGCTTCATTGAAAAACCTGCGGGTGTCGATCCGGTAGGTATGAGATCTGTAATGGCCTCAGGAAGGATGGCAGAGGCTGCGGGACTGTCGGTCGTGGCTGGCACCCAGAGGCGACATCAGCTCGATTACATCCATACATATGCACAGATCAGGAACGGGGCGATCGGCGACCTGGTGTCGGCCAATTGTTACTGGCTGCGCAATGCACAGGCTGTCACACCCAGGCAGTCCGGCTGGTGCGACTTTGAAGCAATGATAAGGGACAGGGCGAACTGGATATGGCAGACCGGGGACTCTCTTGCCAACCTGCTGGTTCACAACCTTGACGTTGTTATCTGGTTCTTCGGTAAGCACCCTGTTAATGCCACCGGCTTCGGCGGGAGACACCGCCGCCGTTCGGGTGATATGTACGATTTCTTCAGCGTGGATTTTACTTTTGATGACAACAGGTCGGTACACGGCATGACAAGGGAAATTGACGGTTGCCATAACAATGTAGGTGAACTGATACTCGGAACAAAAGGCTACACCAATTGCCAGAACAGGATATGGGACTATAACGGCAACCTGATATGGGAGTACCCTTACCCGGTTGGCGATGACGGACAGCCGACATACAGTGTGGCAATCTCACCATACGACCAGGAGATCATTAACCTGGTGACCGCCATACGGACAAACAACCCCATAAATGAGGCCGGAAACCTTGCGGTATCATCGATGATCAGCGTAATGGGAAGGGAATCGGCCTATACCGGCAGGCAGATGACCTGGGAAGATATGATGAACTCCAGTCTGGAGATAGGCCCCGATTCATATGAATTCGGTATCTACGAAGGGCTCAACCCGGTTGTGCCGGTGCCCGGCACATCAGCCGGCTGACAACGCTTTGACCCCGCAGTCAGGGACAGGATGCAATGAGACTACAAAAAACCCGGCCGGAGCCGGGTTTTTTATTACCCAGGTAATCTCCCAGGCGAAATAAAACGGACTTCAGACCTGGTGAAGAGATTTACTCCTCCACTCTCGCCGCCTCCCTGCGGGCATCTTCAAGTATCTTTTCCGCACGTTCATCTGCTTCGCGGATAAGGGCTTCCGCTTTATTGTTGCCTTCACTCCTTATCCCGTCGGCCGTACGTTTTGCAGCGGCTTCGGCAATGCGACCCCTTCCGGCTGCCTCCTGCTCCAGGCGCGTTGCATTAGCCTCTGCCTCCCGCCTGATCGCTTCAGCAGCCTCTGCGGCAGCACTTCTGACCTGATCCGCCCTC
This sequence comes from Marinilabiliales bacterium, assembly GCA_007695015.1. Taxonomy (NCBI): domain Bacteria; kingdom Pseudomonadati; phylum Bacteroidota; class Bacteroidia; order Marinilabiliales; species Marinilabiliales bacterium. Next base: position 9,208 of record REEN01000084.1, on the reverse strand, counting down.
TTTTCGGCCTCTTCCAGGATCTGCTCAGCACGGGCGGAAGCCTCCTCCCTCACCCTGTCCTCAACCTGCTCAACCCTGCTGTCAACCTCTTCTGTAACCCGGGCACGCACCTGTTCTCTTACATCATCCATCGTAGCCCTGGCTGTCTCCCTCATGTCGAGCGAGATCTGCGGATCGGAGAATGTGCCGGTAATGAGGGCGTTGACATTGACATTCTCACCGGGTTGGATATTGAGTCCCCGTGCAGCAGCACCTGCCGCCAGGTTATTGATCACCTGGTCGGCGCCCGATCCGAAGAGTGACCTTGGTATGGTCATCTGCATAACGTAATTCATGGTCTGGTCAATACCCTGGTCACCTCCTATAACCATTCCAACGGGTCCCATACGCGTTTCGAACGGCTCCAGGTAGACCCTGCCGTTGTTTATGGTAAAGTTTATATCGACATCCCTTAGCACATTGTCCCTGTCCTCGCGGAGGCTTAGCGCCTGTCCCAGTCTGTCGAAAGTGGCTGAGCTGACAATTTCCACACTTGCCGTTCGCAGCCTGCCTTCGGCATTGATGGAATCCATGACCGGCATCATATGCTCATCGAGAAGAGAATGCATATGCATCGATGTGGAGAACCTGCCCCTCAGGTCCTTTGCTATTGGGGTCAGCTTCTGAACCGTATTGAAGGTATGGAAGGTACCGGGAATGTCAAAGTCTCTTATGTCCATGGCAAAATCGATGAACGGCGCCGACATGTCCAGGGTATTGTATTCGCCGTTAAGGGAAATTGTACCTTCCAGCATTTCCATGTTCACACCTTCCATGACAACCCTGCCGTCGCGCACTATGATGCTGCCGGCAAGGTTTGTTATCTCCATATTGTCAAAAAGTATATTGTCGATTTTTGATGTCAGCACGAAGTCAATATTGCCGGGCACCTCGACGATGGTCATGGCAAAGGTGTCGGTTTCCGTTTCAGCCGGCTCTCCCATCATCTCATTCAGATCAAGCATGGTTGACGTAAGAGCCAGACTCCCTCTGATCGTACCGTCATTGAACACATAGGGTATGAAGTTCTCCAGCCGGCCACTCATATTAATATCGCTCGCCCCAAGCTCCATGGCAAAATGGCTGAGTTCAACAAAACGGGGAGAGAAGTTGAGTTCCGCACCGGGTATGTTCACCTCCATAGGGAATGCCTCGTCGGTATACCGGAACGCAGTAAGACGTATGCTGCCTGATGCATTGAAATCCTCATACCTCTCCTCTTCGATATCCGACATATTCCCCGAAAGGGAAAGGTCCGACTCCAAGAGTCCCCGAATCTCCATCCCCTCAAGCGGGATGATGTCGGCAAGGCTCGTAAAGTCGATGGTGCCATGGAGAGCTGCGTCGACGAACATATCGCTCATGGGTGTGCGGATGCTCATGTGCATATCGAACGGGTTGCCGCCCATCTCCATATGGAACCTCCTGAGGTCAACCGTGGTATTATCCTCATCAACACCGTCGTAAAGCAGGCTGAGGTTTACGTGAACGTTGTCGACCGATTTCGGCAGGTCCGGGTAGCTGAACCCCGCATCTTCCACCAGCAGTTCAAGTCCGACCGACGGCCAGATATCATCCACCATACTTCCCCTGACAAATCCCTCAACGGATACATTGCCCGTCGCGTGCAAATCTTCAAAATCAGACATGAATATTGCAGGCACAAGTGAGAGCACCGTCCTGAAATCGGCCCGCGTGCTGAAAAACTCAATATCCATATCAAACCCTCGCTCCGGCATCGCGAAAAAGCCGTCAACCCCCATTGTCAGCTCGTTCAGTATGATCTCGCCCTCCCTGAACTCAAACCGCCAGTCCCCGAAGTCAGCATCCAGCAAAGTGACAACGGAAAGATGCGCATTATTCACGTACCGTATTCCCTCAAACCAGACATTGAAGATTTCGCTTGTCGCTGAAATATCCAGCGAGGTAAGGTCCTCTGTAAGGTCCCCCTTCATCTGGAGGTTTAACCCGCTCAGGGTGGTACGTACCTCAAAAGGTACATCATCATACTCAATGCGGCCGTCCCTTACCTCAAAGCTCCTGAGCGATATCTTCAGGGCGGAAGGTTCAGCCGGCTCTGCCGGCAAATCAGGATCGACAGGCGGCAAATGATCAACGGGCTCATCACTGATATCCGGATCAACGGGATCAGCCGGCTCTGCCGGGATCATTATATCCCAGTTGGCACGTCCGTCGGCCAGAATTTTTGCTTTTGCGGTGGGCCTGTCAAGGATGATGGAGCGCACCTCAACGGCATCGCCGGAAATTACGCTTTTTATGTCGACCACGGCACGGAATGTCCGGAATGCCACAAGCGTATCATTTTCAAAGTCGCCGACCCCCACCACCGAGAGATCGATTAGGGAGACGCTCAGGTTGGGAAAGTTCCTTATAAGGGACAGCCGCAGGTCGGCAAACTCAACCTTTGCGTTCAGGTGCCTGTTCATCTCATCCTGTGCAAGCTGAAGCATCTTGCCCTTGAATGCCAGGGGGATAATGATCAGGAGTGCGAAAAACGCAACCACTACGATCAGCAGGATCTTAAAAAACTTTTTCATTGCTGTCAGGTATTAGTAATGCTTAATTTAGTCATCTGCCCTTCCACAATCAACGGTCCGGCCGTGAACAGGTCTTCCCGGGAAATTTCTGTTCCATCGGGGCATCCCTCTACAAAAGTAATAAATAACAATGACCCGTGTTTATCTGTTTATGTAAAAATATTCATATTTTTAGGCACCCGTTTACCGGAACAGTCCGGTATCCGGCCAACTTCACAGAAAACACAAAGTAACTTAATGGACAACAAAGAGATATCACAGAACCAGAACTCAAAAAGCAAGCTGTTCCACCCGCCATGGAAATACAGGGAGGGGTTTACCGTGGCGCTAATTCTGATGCTCGCGGGATTTGCAATTGAGGTGCTGACGCCGCAGCCGGGCATCAGCATTCCTTCCTTCCCGTTCAATATGTACGCGGGCATGGCATTTATAACCACCATCGTCTTTCTTCACATCTTCTACAGGGATATTCACATGGTGAGATGGCTTTCAACCATTCCCTCGGCTGTAAGTGCCATATGCCTCATTGTGCTGTTAACTATCCTTATGGGGGTGTTTGAGCAGGAGCGTCCCGATGCAGGGGGTATTCACGGGGCTATCGGACTAACTCACCTGAAGAACGCCTGGGTATTTCTGCTGGCACAGTTGTACCTGTTGGTGAGTCTGGGACTGGTAATTCTGAGGAGGGCAGTCCCTCTGAGAAAAAAGAATATCGGGTTCCTGCTCAACCATCTGGGACTATGGATCGTGATAGCTGGGGCCAGCCTGGGTACCGGAGACCTTCACCGGCTCAGGATGGACATATATGAAGATGAACCGGTCTGGTACGCCTACGACAGCGAGTCACGGTTCTACGAGATGCCCTTTGCACTGGAGCTGATAAATTTTGATATCGAGGAGTACCCGCCGCAGCTTGCCATAGTGGACAGCCATACGGGGCGCCTGACCGATGATTCGCAGCGTCCCCTGCCCTATATTGAGGCAGGTAAGACAACACAGCTCATGGAATGGACCATCCACATTGATGAGTTCTATCCCATGGCGCTGCCCGATAACGGAAAGGTGGCATATTCGGAGGAGACCGGAGCACCACCTTATGCAAGGGTGAGGGCAGCAAACAACAGCACCGGGGAGACCCATGAAGGCTGGATAACCTGCGGCAGCTTTATGCACGACACCAGGTTGCTGTGGCTCGACGGACGTAATGTGCTGGTAATGACCCTGCCCGAGCCCCGCAGATATCTGTCCAACGTCATCGCCATCACCCCTGATGACGAGCCGCGCGAGATGGTGATAGAGGTGAACAAGCCCCCTAAAGTGGCCGGGTGGCGCCTTTACCAGCTGAGCTACAACCAGGCAATGGGCAAATGGTCGGATGTAAGTGTTATTGAGGCGGTGCGCGACCCGTGGCTGCCGGTGGTCTATACAGGCATAATAATGCTGTTTGCCGGCGCGGTATATATTTTCTGGATCGGCAAGGAGATCAAAGATGAAGAACAGGTAACCCAGCTATAGATTTTTAACGGTTGTTTAATAACCATTGCCCGCATCAATGGGGGCCGGACCAGAGGAGGCCGCAGGAGGCCGGACCAGAGGAGGCCGCAGGAGGCCGGACCAGAGGAGGCCACTTGAAACCGGGCAGTAACAAAGCAGAGAGATTATGTTCGCAGACTATACAAATTTCCCGTTTTACGCGATAGTTGTTTCAGGCGCATGGCTTATCGGAGCTTTGCTGATCTGGGCAACCGTTTTTATGATAAAACCCCTTTCGGGGAAGTCAAAGATAGGGGCGATACTTGATGCCTCTGGTGTGGTCAGGACGCCGGCTGGCCGCGTTACGGGAATTACCGGCAATATACTTGTGATAGCGGGCATTGCCGTTTTCGGGTATTATCTCACCCTCCTGTGGCTTAGTCTCGGCAGGGCTCCCATGAGGACCCTGGGGGAGACAAGGCTATGGTACTCCTTTTTTCTCGGACTGATAGGGTATGTAACCTACCTCAGGTGGAACTACAAATGGTTCCTTGTCTACAGCGTGCTGATGTCGGTGCTTTTCCTGGTGATCAACCTGGCTCATCCCGAAAACTTCAGCAAAACTCTGATGCCTGCGCTTCAGAGTCCCTGGTTCGTGCCCCATGTGATAGTCTACATCTTTGCCTATGCACTGCTCGGAGCAGCAAGCCTGGTGGCGGTTTACGGACTATGGCTTGAATATTTCAGGACATTCAGAAAGAACCTGCTGCAACTGGCCGATAACCTGGTATATGTCGGATTTGCATTCCTGACTCTCGGACTTCTCTTCGGGGCGGTATGGGCAAAGGAGGCCTGGGGACATTACTGGACATGGGATCCCAAGGAGACCTGGGCATTTATCACCTGGATGATGTACCTTATATACATGCACTTCCGGTATTTCCACCCCAGGAAGGTCCGTACCCCCCTGTGGGTGCTGGCACTGGCTTTCGTTGTACTGCTCATTGCATGGTTCGGGGTCAATTACCTTCCATCGGCACAGAGCAGCGTACACGTATACTCGTAAGCCGGTTCGTTTGCCATACGGAGGTTTTTGCAGCAACCAGGACAGAATACCATGCCGGACAGGTTGCCTCGCCGGACAGGTTGCCTCGCGGGGTCTGCAGTAAATCTTCACACCGAACACGCATATTTTTGTACTTCCCGTTGCATAATTTTTTGTATCTTTCTCACGTGATACTGAACCGGGAGGTCGAAGGCCGTAAACTTCCTGTTTGATTTATCACGAATATGCCTTATTGTCAAATCAAAACAAACCTAAACCAACTCTACCATGAGACTCCTTATTCCAATACTCACCGCTTTTCTCGTTTTTATTTCCGGCATGACCGGAACAAATGCACAGGAGCATAAGCTCAATATACTCGTGATCGGCGCCCACCCCGATGATCCTGACATTAAAGTCGGCGGTACCGCATATAAATGGGCACAGCAGGGGCACAACGTGGTGCTCGTATCGGTTACCAACGGCAACGCGGGACACCATGAAATGACCGCCGACCAGCTTGAGCGGGCGCGTCGCGACGAGGCACGCAGGGCGGGCGAAGTGATAGGCGCCAAATATGTTGTTCTTGACATAGATGACGGGGCACTCATGCCTACCTTCGAGAACCGCCTGAAGATCATAAGGCTCATACGCGAGCACCGGGCCGATATAGTCATTACCCACAGGCCCTACGACTACCACCCCGACCACAGGTACACCGGGCAACTGGTTCTGGATGCTGCATACATGGTGACGGTGCCGACCATTGTCCCGCACATTCCGCACCTCGACAGGAACCCCATGTTCCTTTACATGAGCGACCGCTTTACCCAGCCCATCGAATTCAGGCCCGATGTATGCGTAGACATTGATGATGCCATGGAGAAAAAAATAGATATGCTGCACCAGCACACTTCACAGTTTTACGAATGGCTGCCTTTCAACCAGGGAATACTCGACCAGGTGCCTGAAGGTGACAGGGAGCGCAGGGAGTGGATGGCAGAAAGAAGGAGGAGGGGATTTACCGCCGAACCCTACAGGGAAAAGCTCATCGAGCTATACGGACGCCAGAGAGGAACAAGGATAAACTATGCCGAGTGCTTCCAGGATTCGGAATACGGCACCAGGCTTACGAAGGAGAATATGAACCATTACTTCCCCTTTTTTGATTAAAGCACTCAACAGTCACCGGCATTCTAAACAGCATAAAACCACTTATCAACCAACAATAACCTAACAATCAAAAACTACAGACTATGGATACATCACGCAGGGATTTTATCAAAAAGAGCGCTATGGCCCTTGCAGGCACCGCTCTGTTGTCAAAAGCAGCAGGCTGCGCTCCTGCAGCAGAAGAGAAAAAAACGAGACTTGCCGTTCAGCTTTACTGTGTAAGGGATGATATGAGGGATGACCCGCTCGGATCGCTGACCAAGCTGGCGAATATGGGCTACACCAATGTAGAGCATGCGAATTATGTTGACCACAAGTTCTATGGATGGACTGCACAGGAGTTCAAAAGAGTGCTGGATGATCTGGGACTGAAGATGCCGTCGGGGCATACCGTCCTGCATCCTGCCCACTATGACAGGGAGGCCGGCGTATTTACCGATGAGTGGAAGAAGCTGGTTGATGATGCCGCCTACATGGGACAGGAGTATGTGATAAGCCCCTGGATGAACCCCGACATGTACAGCACATATGACAACTTCATGTGGTTCATGGAAGTGTTCAACAAATGCGGTGAGCTTTGCCAGAAGCAGGGAATGAGGTTCGGCTATCACAACCACGATTTTGAATTCAGCGTCAAGCTGAACGACGTGGCGCTGTGGGACCTGATCATGAACAATACAGACGCCGACAAGGTTGTGATGCAGCTCGACACCGGCAATATGTACATTGCCGGGGCAAAGGCGAGCGAGGTGCTTGCGCAGTACCCGGACAGGTACGATAATATCCATGCCAAGGATATGATCCAGAGGGAAGACGGAGGATGGGAAAGCTGCCTCCTTGGTGACGGGGTTGTAGGCGTGAGGGAAGCCCTTGAACTGGCCAGGGACCAGGGCACAGAGCTCTTCATAATCGAGCAGGAGGCTTACCAGGGCAAGACCCCGATGGAACGCATGGAGCAGAACCTTGCTGTTATGAAATCGTGGGGATTCTAGAGTATTGCCACTTTAGCAGTTCCTGAAACTATTCCGGGGGACTTTGCCAGTACGGTTATCTCACCTGGTTCCATGCCGGGGCGGACTATCAGCTGGCAACGCCCTCCGTAAGTTTTCACAAGAGGCTGCCGGAAGCTCTTCATACCGGACGGGTTACCATTACCCACCGCCTGCAGTTCTGCGGGCCCTGTTATTATCAACTCAACCGGTATTTCAGCTGCAGGAACCGGCAGTCCTTCTTTATCAATAACTTCTATATTGAACCATACCAGCTCACCGGGAGCTGCTTTAACGGCATCACGTTCGGGCCTGATCCTCAGACCGTGAGGCAGACCGGTGGTTCGTAGCACTTCCCGGGCGACTTCCCTGCCTTCATCCATTCCGATGGCTACCAGTTCGCCAGGCTCCCAGGGAACTTCAAACCGGGCAGTAAGGCTGGTCTCTTCAGATACATCCTTCACTCCCAAAACCTGTCCGTTCAGTTCGAGGCGCACCTGCTCACACCTTGTATAAACTGAAACCTGAAGGGGCGTACCTTCATGACCCTCCCAGTTCCAGCTTTTATGTTCATCGGGCCATCCCCACTTGCTCACGATCAGGGTCCGCCCTTCGGGAACAGGCGCATGGACCATCATTTCGAGGGGACTGTTACGCCATACAACATCGCGAAAGTACATCTGCGGCTTTTTGTAACCCAGCACGCTTATATCGCCGCAGTTAGCGTTGAACCAGGGCCATGGGGGCAGGAAGGGCCTGTCGTCATCGTCGAGCCAGTGGCTGCCAATTCCTGATTCGCCGAAATAATCCATGCCGGTCCACACAAAATCTCCAAGTACATAGGGATGCTTTTCGGCCATCTGCCAGTTCTCCAGGGCCTCAGAGGGCAATGATTCGGTACCTATCATGATCCTCTCAGGATACTTCTCATGATCTGTTTCATATTCACTCCACATGTAATTGTACCCATGCACATCCAGCTGCGCAAAAACGGGTGCGGTATCCTCCCACGGCCTGCCGGGTGTTTCCCAGAATTCAGAAACCCCCTGGGTAACCGGACGGGTCATATCCATTTCCCTGACCTTGTCCCTTAGCATCCTCGCAATTGCCAGTCCGTTTGAGTCCGCTCTCTCCTTGATCTCGTTGCCTATACTCCAGATTATCACCGAAGGATGGTTCCTGTCCCTGAGAACCATCGACGCTAAATCTTTCTCCCACCATTCATCAAAGAACCTGTGGTAATCCATTTCGTTCTTGGGAACCTGCCAGTGGTCAAAAGCCTCATTTATGACCAGCATCCCCAGGCGGTCACAGGCATCCAGGAACGCCGAAGACGGAGGGTTATGCGCGGTGCGGATCGCATTGAACCCGTTGTTTTTCATTATCTCCACCCTGCGGTATTCGGCCCTGTCGAACGCGGCGGCACCTAACGGACCGTTGTCGTGATGCATGCAGCCGCCTTTCAGCAGTGTACTTTCACCATTCAGCAAGAATCCCTTTTCGGGGGAAAATTCTATCGAACGTATCCCGAAAGTGGTTTCAGTGCGGTCGGCAACCTTCCCCTCCTTCTCAATACTTATGACTGCCTTGTATAAAGCAGGATCCTGCGTGCACCACAGCCGGGGAAATACAACATCGGCTTCCTTGTTAACAACAACCTGCCCAACAGGCTCTGCGACGCCCCTTTTTTCAGCGGAAGCAACAATCTCACCCCCGGAATTCAGAATATCAACCCTGACAATGAACTCTTCCTGTTGTAAACCCGAATTAATCACCTCTGTTTCAATGTGAACAACAGCTCTCTCCCGGGAAACTTCCGGTGTAGTGATGAAGGTCCCCCAGAGTCCTGCATGCAGCTGATTGGTGCGGATAAGCTTCACGTTACGGTAGATCCCCGAGCCGCTGTACCACCTGGAGTTCCTGCCTTCGTT